>JAGNPC010000120.1 GCA_017989795.1 Paludibacter sp.
GTCGTTGTGACAGTGTGTGGATAGTATAGCATTATGCACGCCATTCACATTCTCCATTAGGAATTTAATTTTTTCGCCATATTCCCAAGGTAAACAGTAGCCCGTGGTGTCGGGGATGTTTACTACAGTTGCACCTGCTTTAATTACGGCTTCTACCACGCGTGCTAAATATACATTGTCGGTACGGCCAGCATCTTCGCAGTAAAACTCTACGTCTTCAACATAACGCTTTGCATATTTTACGGCTGCTACGGCACGCTCCAAAATCTCGTCGTGCGTAGAGTTGAATTTATGTTTGATATGAAAATCGGAAGTGCCAATACCTGTGTGAATACGCTTGTTTTTAGCGTATTGGAGCGATTCAGCAGCTACATCAATATCTTTTTGTACTCCACGTGTAAGTGCACAAACAGTTGGCCACGTTACAGCTTTCGAAATTTCTACTACTGAATTGAAATCTCCGGGGCTTGATATTGGGAAACCAGCCTCAATCACATCTACACCCAGTGTTTCGAGTGCTTTAGCTACCTGAATTTTTTCAATGGTGTTTAATTGGCAGCCAGGAACTTGCTCGCCGTCGCGTAATGTAGTGTCGAAAATAAATAATCTATCCATAATTGTATTATTAAAAAAGCCTTTCGCACCGAAGTGAGAAAGGCTTTAAATATTCTATACAGTTATTTACATACCAACTCACTTCTGCTTGTTTTGCAAGAGAATAATAATACCGAGTAGAAGAGTATGTACGAAACTGTTGTTCATTGTTTATTTATATATGCTGCAAAGATACTGTATTTTTTGAAAATAGCAATACGAAATGAAATATTTAAGCATAATTTACTTTCATTTTTGAACTTTTTTGACCAAAAAACACAAAAAAGTAACTGCTAGTTGGCTAAGTGTTTCAAATACAGCTGTTTTATGCTGTTGGATTGTTGGTCTCAGTTTTGTTGTCCGATTCTGTAAGTTCAATTTTCGAATTAGTTTCTTCTGTTAACTCCTCAAATTCGTCTTGAAAAAACTTTTTGTTGCGTTTTTTTGATTTCCATTTCGTGTATTGCAAATGAATTAAGCCATCAATTAACCCAATTTTTGGTACAATATAACTCTTAGCGCCAAGTAGCTGAGCAACATCTATGTACATATCACCTGCATTTGTAATAACATCTGCTCTATCTTGCTTTAAGCCGTAGTTTTTTATACGTTCATCAACCGATAGCGATTTTAAATGTTCGTTTAACTCCGAAAGAGCTGTTACTGATAATTTTCGTCCTTTTCGTGTTTTTGCTAATGTGTTTAATTTGATTATATTACCTCCTGATCCGATAACATCTGCAATCACGTATTGCTCTTTAATTTCGGCCATGTCATTTTTTAGTTTGACGTATTCAATATCTTCGACCATATCAAATAGTAAACGAACAGTACCTATGCGATATGAATTTGAAAACACCAATGACCCATTCGATATTACACTTACCTCGGTACTACCACCACCTACATCAATAAATGCATAGTTTTGTTGATCGTTTAAGTTGTATAAAAAATGACTTTCGTATATCATCAATGCTTCTTCGCGACCATCAATGATCTCAATATCAATATCAGCTTCTTTTGAAATTTCTTTTACAATGTCTTTGCTGTTTCGGGCTTCACGCATAGCAGCAGTTGCACAGGCTTTGTAACTTTCAATTTCGTATACCTTCATCAGTTGCTTAAATGCTTTCATTGTACGAATCAATTGTTTACGCTTGCTATCGTTAATTTTTTTGTCAACAAAGGCTTGTTGTCCAAGTCGCAATGGTATACGAATCATTAATTCTTTGTTGAATGTCTCTTCTTCGTCGAGCGATACACTCATAATTAGTAGTCGTACAGCGTTTGAACCAATATCAATTGCTGCAAATTTTACTCTTTCCATATTTATATATAGTATTTAATGTGAATTGTTTTTTTAATTTATAATATTGTTGACTTATAGAACTTGTAAAGTTCTTCTTGTGATCGAAATTGTACTTGGCTTGTTGTTTTATGTAGCTCATCGCCACCTTTACCATCTACTATACGGGCTTTTACATTATCTCGTAAGCCATATTCTATTGTTTTGCGAAGCTGTTTTTGAATTTCGGTATCGTAAACTGGTGTAAATACTTCAATGCGTCTGTCCAAATTACGTTCCATTAAGTCTGCTGAGCCAATAAAGTATTTTTCATCACCACCGTTGGCAAAAATCAATATACGCGAATGCTCTAAATAGCGGTCAATAATTCCGTACACTTCAATATTTTTACTCATGCAGTTTATGCCCGTAATTATCGAACAATTACCTCGAACTAAAAGTTTTATTTCAACACCTGCATTGGAGGCTTCGTATAGTTTTTCAATTATTTTTTGATCAACAATATGGTTTACCTTAAACCAGATATAAGCTGTGAGTCCTTTTTTTGCATTATCTATTTCTTTGTTTATTAAAGCAATGATTTTTTTGCGAGTATGATTTGGCGAAACGATTAAATGCTTAAATGATGGCGTGATATAAGGGTGTTCTATAAAATCAAATAAGGTGTTTACTTCGCTTACAATCTCTTTGTTTGCAGTCATCAGCGTAAAATCGGTGTACAACGAGGCTGTACCTTCGTGAAAATTACCAGTGCCAATACATACTATACTATGTCGACGCGAAGTGATTAATGCTAATTTTGAATGAACTTTTAATCCTTCAACGCCAAGTACGACATTGATGCCAGCATCTTTCATTTTTTGTGCCCAGTTTATGTTCGACGATTCATCGAAACGAGCAAAAAGCTCTACGTTGGCTGTAACTTTTTTGCCATTCATGGCCGCACAGATTAAAGCTTGAATCACTTTTGAATTTTTGGCTAGCCTGTAAATAGTTACTTTTATAGCCTTTACATCGGGGCTGATGGCTGCTTCGCGCAATAAGCGAATAAAATAATCGAAACTATGATAGGGATAATGTAAGTATCTGTCTTTTTCGCGCACCAAATCGAGTATGTTAACAGCCTCATCGAAATGTGGTATGTTGAGTGGTGGTTGTTTGGCATCACGTAAATCGTATCTGTTTAGAGTCGGAAAACTTAGTAAATCTTTCAAATTATGATATCTGCCACTTGCAATACGGGCGACATCTGCATTGATTTTGAGTAGTTTTTCACAAAATTTGAGTAGCCCACTTGGCATTTCTGCATCGTAAACAAAGCGTACAGGTGCGCCTTGTTTTCTGTTTTTTACCACTTTCGATACTTTTTCTAAAATTCCCTCGTAGGCCGAATTGTCGAAATCTAACTCGGCATCGCGTGTAAATTTCATGGTGTAAGCCTGGTAGCTTGTGTAGTTTAGAGATGCAAATATCTTTGGCAAACAATACCGTATTACATCATCCATAAACATTACAAATTGCTTGTCGTCTTTGGAAGGTAAAACTAAAAACCTTGATAGTTGTGAAGTTGGTATGTGGATTAGTGCGTACTCTTTTTTCCTTTTTTGCTTGTCTTTGGTTTTCGAATCGCCAATTTCTATAGCTAAATAGGTGCTTTTATCGTTTAACGAAGGCTCCTCATCCATCTGTGAAACTAAAACAGGGAAAAGTGAATTCATTAACTCTTCCTGATAGTATTCATCTAAATATTGTTTCTGTACGTCATCGAGTTCATTTTCATTAATTAAACAAATACTATATGTACGTAATTCTACAATAATACCTGCAAAAATAGCGTCTAATTCATGGGCATATTCTAGATTTAGTTTTAAAACTTTTTTAAGTATAAGTTTACTATCCGATTTTACATTTTTTACTGAATCTTCAATATCAATCATTCGGCGCAATGTTGCAACGCGAACTCTAAAAAATTCATCCAAATTACTTGAATATATACCTAGAAACTTTATACGTTCAAGTAATGGATTGTTCGAGTTGGCTGCTTCGTTCAAAATTCTTTTGTTAAAGTACATCCAGCTGATGTCTCTATTTAATGATTTGTGAATTTCGTTCTTTTTTTTCATCATTTTAATTACTGTTGCTTACAAAAAAACAAATGTAGTTAAATTTAGTTTAACTAATATGAAATATATATTAATAAAATATGTCAAATATATTACACTTTACAGAATGCTAATCGTTTTTATAATTGTTTGTTTAGTTAGCTATCATTCTGAATTTTCGGTACTGTTATATTTTTTGTAACTTTGTGCGGGTTTTTAAAACCGTAAAAATAATGATTGATAATTCCATATTTCACAATAAAAAAGTTGTATTTCATACACTTGGCTGTAAATTGAACTTTGCCGAAACATCGGCAATAGGAAAGAAAATGGCTGATGAGGGTTTTGTAAGAGCACGTGTGGGCGAACAAGCCGATGTGTGTGTTATAAATACTTGCTCAGTAACTGATACCGCCGACCGTAAATGCCGACAGGCAATAAATAAGCTAAATCGTCAGCATCCCAATGCTATTATGGTGGTTACAGGCTGTTACGCACAGCTTAAACCCGATGAGATTTCGAAAATTGAAGGCGTAGATTTAGTGCTTGGTGCAAACGAAAAATTTAGTATTCTCGACTATATACGTAATCTAGAAGATGGTAATCCTGCTGAAGTTCATACTACCAAAATTAATCAAATTAAGGAATTTACTCCTTCATGCTCGCGCGACGATCGTACCCGTTACTTCTTAAAAGTGCAAGATGGTTGCGATTATTATTGTACCTATTGTACTATTCCGTTTGCACGTGGTCGTAGCCGTAGTGCAAATATTGAACAAACCGTGGCTAAAGCCATAGAGGCGATTGAAGCTGGAGCTAAAGAAATTGTGCTCACAGGGGTTAATATTGGCGATTTTGGTACAGGTACCAACGAAAGCTTTTTCGATTTATTAAAGGCTTTTGATGCAATCGATCGCGATGTGCGTTTCCGTATTTCGTCTATTGAGCCAAATTTACTTACCGATGAAATTATTGAGTACGTAGTTACAAGTAAGCATATTATGCCTCATTTTCATATTCCTCTACAATCGGGTACTAACGAAGTACTTGCTTTAATGAAGCGTAAATATAATCGCGAGCTATTTGCTCATAAAGTGCTCAAAATTAAGTCGCTTATGCCTCATGCCTTTATAGGAGTCGATGTTATAGTAGGTGTGCGTGGCGAAACACCGGAACTTTTCGAAGAATCTTGTCGCTTTATTGATTCGTTGGATATTTCGCAATTACATGTGTTTACATACTCCGAAAGAGCTGGTACGAAAATGCTTGATATTGAACAAACAACCCCTGTTGCTGAACGTAAAAAACGTAGTGATATATTACATTTATTATCGGAAAAGAAAACAAAAGCATTTTACGAAAGTCAAATTGGAAGTAACTTTCCAGTGTTGTGGGAGAGTGTACATGATGGTGAAAATATGGTAGGATTTACAAGTAATTACATAAAAGTAGAACGTCCCTTTGCCGAAAATTGTATTAATACGGTTGAGATGGTAATTCTGGGAGGTTTTAATGTAGATGGAAGTGCGTTGGTAATGAACGTCGAAGTGTAACAAATTTTCCGGATTTTGAATAGAATTGGCCTGTTGGCTATTTAGTATTTATAATCTGAATTCAATAAATAGTATTAATAGCGTAAAATATAATATTGTGTTAGCAAAACGAATTATTCCTTGTTTGGATATTAAAGACGGTAAAACAGTTAAAGGTATTAATTTTGAGAATATTACTGATGTTGGTGATCCGGTAGAATTAGGTGCTTTATATGCCCAAATGGGAGCCGACGAATTGGTGTTTTTAGATATTACTGCAACGAATGAAAAACGCAAAACATTGTCGGAATTGGTCACACGCATAGCGAAACATATCAATATTCCGTTTACTGTAGGTGGTGGGATCTCGAGTGTTGAGGATGTGTCTGTGTTACTTGCTTGTGGTGCCGATAAAATATCTGTCAATACATCGGCAGTTCGTAACCCGCAGTTGATAAGTGACTTGGCTGGCCAATTTGGTAGTCAATGTGTGGTGTTGGCTATTGATACTAAATGTATTGATGGCGAATGGTTTGTGTTTTTAAATGGCGGTAGAGTACCCACTGATATTAAAACAATTGAATGGGCGAAACAAGCGGTAGCGCTTGGTGCAGGTGAAATTCTTCTAACCTCGATGAATAACGATGGTACAAAAGATGGATTTGCACTCGATATTACACGTGCTGTTTCCGAAGCGGTGAATGTACCTGTTATAGCAAGTGGTGGTGCTGGTTCAATGGAGCATTTTATTTCGGTGTTCGATGAGGGTAAAGCTGATGCTGCACTAGCTGCAAGTATTTTTCAT
>JAGNPC010000121.1 GCA_017989795.1 Paludibacter sp.
ATCGCCTATTGGTGATGTTTCGCTCCGATCGGCTTATGCGCAGAGTAAATATTATTCAGAACAAGAGGTGTGGAAAGGTATTGATAAAGGATTAAATGCCGTCATTGTAAACCCAGGTGTTATTTTAGGTTATTCGGGTACTGATAGGGGTAGCTCGGAATTGTTTGCTACCGTACGCAAAGGATTGCCTTTTTACACCTTGGGTGGTAGTGGGTATGTCGCGGTTGATGACGTTGTGAAAGTTATGATCGAGTTAATAAATAGCAATGTTGTTGGAGAGCGTTTTATATTGGTTGCTGAAAATTGTTCTAACAAAGAAGTTATTGGCTGGATGGCCGAAGGTTATGGAAAGAGAAAACCTCAAATTTTGATTGGTCGTAAACTTCTTGTTACTATTGGTTTTTTCGCTGAACTTTATCAGAAAATAAGCGGACGATCAGCTAAGTTTGATCGAAGTCTGGCTCGGTCGGCGTCAAATCGATCGTGGTATTCGAATAAGAAGATTAAGAATCAAACGTCATATCAATTTAAGACAATCGAAAATTGCATAAAACAAGTGTGTGTATTTGAAAATAGTGCTCGAAAATAGTTTTTTTTTGAGAGTTTTAACTCTAATTTGTGTTCGTTAATTGCAGTATTATTTCATAGTCAGAGTTGTTTGTGCCAAAAATTATTAATTTTTTTTTATTTGAAATTCTGAGTTTTAGTTCAATGTTTTGTATATCAGTAAAATAGATTGATTTATTGTTGTTCGTATACATTTTGTTGCCCATTTTGTTTTATATAATTCCAAATAAATCGTATTTTTGCCCTCGAATTGCAATGTCGACATTACAAAATGGGTCAAATGATTGAACATACAGGAATTATCACGCTAATTGAAGGTGCAAAAATGAAAGTGCAAATAGCGCAGCTATCGGCATGTAGCTCTTGCCATGCTAAAGGAGCGTGTTCAGCTTCGGATGTCGACGAAAAAATTATTGATGTTGAATGCATAGACTCGACTCTAAAAGTGGGGGACTTGGTTCAACTCACTGGCGAAGCATCGATGGGGCTTTATGCCGTTTTTATTGCTTTTGTTATGCCTTTTCTGCTAATTTTATTGAGCCTTTTTATATTCAAACAATTTGCCTTGAACGAGGCGTTGGCAGGCACATTATCTCTAGGTATTCTCGCCCCATATTATCTGGTATTATCACTTTTCAATAAAAAATTAAAAAGCAAATTGAAGTTTACGATAGCAAAAATTTAATCATCCATTGTCGGGTGTAGGGATTTATTGGATCATTATCGTAATTGAATTGTTGTCAAAAAATTATAGTAAGATGAATATCGTTGTAGTTTCATTAATTATTTTAGGGGTTGTTGGTGCCATTTCGGCAGTAATTCTCTTTTTTGTGGCTAAAAAATTTCATGTTTACGAGGATCCTCGTATTGATGAAGTAGAAGCTGCTTTACCTGCTGCTAACTGTGGTGGATGTGGTTTTCCTGGTTGTAGAGGTTTTGCCAATGCATGTGTAAGTGCTGCTACTCTCGAAGGATTGAATTGTCCGGTTGGAGGTAATGATACCATGAAAAAGGTGGCTGATATACTTGGTAAAATAGCAGTTAAATCAGCGCCAACAGTAGCGGTTGTTCGTTGCGAAGGTACTTGCGATCATCGTCCACGCACGAGCGATTATGATGGTGTAAAGCATTGTTTTATTGCACATAACCTGTTTAGTGGCGAGTCGGGCTGTTCGTACGGATGTTTAGGGCTTGGCGATTGTGAAGTTTCTTGCGAGTTTGATGCTATAAAGGTGAATTCTTTAACGAAACTGCCTGAGGTTGATGAAGATAAGTGTACTTCGTGTGGTGCATGCGTGAAAGCTTGTCCTAAATTGTTGATTGAGCTTCGTAAAAAAGGTCCAAAATCACGACGTATTTACGTGGCTTGTCGTAACGAAGAGCGAGGCCCGGTGGCTAAGAAATCATGCTCTGTTAGTTGTATTGCTTGCACAAAATGTGAAAAAGTTTGTCCGCACGAAGCGATTACGATCAATAATAATCTCGCATTTATACATGATGATAAGTGTAAACTTTGTCGAAAATGTGTAGAAGTGTGTCCTACAGGTTCAATAGTGGAGGTTAATTTTCCACCTAGCAAACCAAAAATAGAGGCAGTAGAAGCTTAATTGCCGAAAATAATCCAATTTAGAAATTTATAGTATTGTCTTAGCTAATATATCCCTTTTAAAAGATGGGTAATTTTTTATGAAAACATTCAAAATGGGTGGTATACACCCGAAAGAAAATAAATTCTCGGCTGGTAAAAAAATCGAAACAGTTGAACTGCCAAAACAGGTTGCAATTCCATTGTCGCATTATATAGGCACTCCGAGTGAGGCTGTTGTGAAAAAAGGTGATTTGGTAAAAGTGGGCCAACTTATTGGTAAAGCCAATGGATTTATTTCGGCTAATGTTCATTCATCAGTTTCGGGTAAAGTGTCAAAAATTGATGTTCAGCTTGATGCAAGTGGATACAAGCGCCCAGCTGTATTTATTGACGTTGAGGGCGATGAATGGCTTGACACGATTGATCGAAGCACTGAGATTAAAAAGGAGTGTGGCCTTTCAAGAGAAGAAATAGTAAGTCGTATACAGGCTGCGGGCATTGTGGGTTTAGGTGGAGCTACTTTCCCGTCACACGTTAAGCTAAGTCCACCTCCAGGTAAGAAAGCGGAATATTTAATTGTTAATGCCGTGGAGTGTGAATCGTATTTAACTAACGATCACGCACTAATGCTCGAAAAAGGGGAGGAAATATTGATAGGTGTATCTATAACAATGAGCGTTCTTGGTGTAAAGAAAGCTTATGTTGGCGTTGAAAACAATAAGCCCGATGCAATCAAGCATCTTTCAGCATTAGCACAAAGTTATACAGGAATAGAAATTGTGCCGCTTAAAGTTCAATACCCGCAAGGTGGTGAAAAACAATTGATAGATGCAATTATTGGCCGTCAGGTGCCGAGTGGTCGTATCCCAATTGAAGTTGGTGCTGTAGTGCAAAATGTAGGGACAATCTTTGCAATATATGAAGCTGTGCAAAAAAACAAACCTATGTTCGAGCGTGTAATCACGGTTACAGGTAAATCGGCGACTAATCCGGGTAACTACTGGGTGCGTATTGGTACCATGTTGTCGGAGGTGGCCGAAAAATCGGGAGGTGTACCTGCCGATACGGGTAAAATTGTAGGTGGTGGCCCCATGATGGGACGTTCGTTAATGACACTCGAAGTGCCCACAGCTAAGGGTAGTGCAGGGGTTCTTTATATGCAAAAAGAAGAATCAGTTCGTAAGCCAATACGTAATTGTATACGTTGCACAAAATGTGTAACAGTTTGTCCAATGGGCTTAGAACCGTTTTTGTTAATGAACCAAAGCGAACGAAATATGTGGCTAGAAATGGAGGCGAACAAAACAATGGATTGCATTGAATGTGGTAGTTGTAGTTATACTTGCCCTTCAAATAGACCATTGTTGGATTATATACGCTACGGAAAAGCTACAGTTGGTGCGTTAATTCGAAGTAGAGTAAGCCCTAAATAAGGTAATAGTAAAACAAGTTAAAAACGAATTGAAAAACACCCTCTAAAGGGGTTAAAGTGCTTATGGATAAATTAATTATATCGCCAGCGCCCCACATACATGGTGGTGATTCTGTGGAGAGAAATATGCGAGCGGTTATTGTTGCGCTCATTCCAGCTCTATTGGTTGGCCTTTACTTTTTTGGCTTAGGAGCTCTGATAGTTACACTGACGGCGGTTGTGTCGTGTGTCGCTTTTGAATTTCTAATTCAAAAATACATGCTGAAAACAGAAACAAGTATTTTTGATGGATCTTCCGCTTTAACAGGTCTTTTGTTGGCCATGAATCTCCCTTCGAACCTTCCGGTTTGGATTGTCATAGTTGGATCGCTGGTGGCAATAGGTATAGGTAAAATGACCTACGGTGGTTTGGGGAATAATCCATTTAATCCAGCATTAGTAGGTCGTGTGTTCTTGCTTATATCATTTCCTGTTCAAATGACTTCTTGGCCCGTGGCTAATCCATTAACAATGAGCTATCTTGATGCTGAAACTGGCGCCACGGCTTTGGCTATGTTTAAAGGTCATTTTGGTGAAATTCCCTCAACGTTAAATCTTTTTTTAGGTCAAATGAGTGGTTCAATTGGTGAGGTTTCAGCATTGGCATTGCTTGCAGGTTTGGTTTATTTGTTAGCTACTAAAGTAATTAGCTGGCATATTCCTGTGAGTATATTGGCAACTGTAGCTGTTTTTTCAGGTATTCTTCATGTTGTTGATTCGGTTGCTTATGCTTCACCGGTTTTTCATTTGTTTTCGGGAGGTTTAATGTTGGGAGCAATATTTATGGCTACTGACTATGTTACTTCGCCTATGAACCCTCGTGGTATGTTGGTGTATGGTGTTGGTATTGGCTTAATTACAATCATAATACGTGTTTTTGGAGCTTATCCCGAGGGTGTTTCGTTTGCCATTCTGATAATGAATGCATTTACGCCACTTATCAATACATACATCAAGCCAAAACGTTTTGGTGAAAAGGCGAAGAGCTAGATGTGAGTTACAAGATACGAGTTACATGTTACGAGATACGAGATTTCAAGAGTTTAGATGTTAGAAAACATTACGAATACACTTTATGGCACAATTAGAATCG
Source organism: Paludibacter sp. (assembly GCA_017989795.1). Classification (GTDB taxonomy): domain Bacteria; phylum Bacteroidota; class Bacteroidia; order Bacteroidales; family Paludibacteraceae; genus Paludibacter. Next base: position 4,720 of record JAGNPC010000121.1, read on the forward strand.
AGTTTTAAAAATATGGTATTGGTGCTTTCAGGTATAGCGCTTTTTGCTGCTGGTACATTGGCATCTATGTATGAATTTACAAAGGGGCCTATTGCTGCGTCCAAAGTGGCAAAACAGCAAAATGCAATTAAAGAAGTTCTTCCTAAATCTTTTGATCACTTGGCTGAACCTATAGAAATTGAAAATGGCGCCGATAAATTAGTGCTTTATAAGGCTTACAATGCAAAAAATGAATTTATTGGTGCGGCAGTTGAATCACCATCAAACAATGGTTTTTCTGGTAAAATAAGCATAATGGTAGGGTTTAATAGCCAGGGTGAAATTGTGAATTACTCCGTTTTAGAACAAAAAGAAACTCCTGGGTTAGGGACGAAAATGGTAGATTGGTTCAAAACAAATAAAGGTAATCAAAGCATAATAGGTAAAAATCCAGCCCTAACTAACTTATCAGTAAGTAAAGACGGAGGTGACATTGATGCAATTACAGCATCTACTATTTCGTCGCGAGCATTTCTATCCACCATTCGAAATGCATACGATGCATTCCTTAAAAATAACGAAGCAGTGGTGGCTTCAGCAAAATAATATAACGTACAGTAACTGCATAGAAGGAAATTATCATGAGTAAAACTTCGAATCTGAAAGTTTTTTTAAATGGGTTTATAAAAGAAAACCCCACATTTGTACTGGTACTTGGCATGTGTCCTACATTAGCTACAACGTCATCAGCAATAAATGGTTTAAGTATGGGTTTGGCAACTGCGTTTGTGCTTTTGGGGTCTAATACAGCTGTGTCTGCCATTAAAAATTTAATTCCTGATAATGTTCGTATTCCTGCCTACGTGGTGGTTATAGCTACTTTTGTAACTGTAGTCGAAATGTGTATGCAGGCTTACCTACCAGCACTTTACGAAAGTTTAGGGTTGTTTATCCCACTTATTGTGGTGAACTGTATTGTGTTAGGGCGAGCAGAAGCGTTCGCGGCAAAAAACACCGTATTAAAATCCTCGCTCGATGGTCTTGGGATGGGGCTTGGTTTTACAATGTCCTTAACGATGCTAGGCTCAATTCGCGAAATCCTTGGTACAGGTAGGGTTTTTGGCTTTACGATTTTTTCGGATAATTATGGTATGTTGCTGTTTGTGTTGGCTCCAGGTGCATTTATTGTGCTAGGTTATTTAATTGCAATCATGAGTAAGTTGAATAAGGCCCAATAAATGTGTATTTTAATAAAATGATATAATTGTAAAAGTTATTGATATGAGTTATATTTTAATTTTCATAAGTGCTGTTTTTGTAAATAATATTGTGCTATCGCAATTTTTGGGTATCTGTCCATTTCTGGGGGTTTCTAAAAAAATTGAAACAGCCCTCGGAATGAGTGGCGCAGTGGCGTTTGTGATGGCTATCGCTACGGTTGTGACGTATCTGATACAAAAAATGGTGCTCGAGCCATTAAATGTAGGATTTTTGCAAACTATAAGCTATATACTTATTATTGCAGCTCTAGTGCAGATGGTTGAGATAATTTTAAAGAAAGTATCGCCAGCT
>JAGNPC010000122.1 GCA_017989795.1 Paludibacter sp.
TAATATAACTTTATCAACAATGATACGAGCTGATTTTGGATTTTCTTCTAAGTAATTACCAAGAGCTTCACTTACAGCCATTTCTACTGAGCCCATCACCTCGTTATTACCTAACTTTGTTTTGGTTTGCCCTTCAAATTGTGGTTCTTGTACTTTAATTGAGATTACGGCAGTAAGACCTTCGCGGAAGTCGTCGCCACTAATTTCCATCTTTAGCTTTTCGAGCAATTTGCTATCTTCGGCGTATTTTTTAAGCGTACGTGTTAAACCACGACGGAAACCAGCAAGGTGCGTACCACCTTCGATGGTGTTGATATTATTTACATACGAGTGTATGTTTTCGTTGTAGGATGTATTGTAAGTCATGGCTATTTCTACTGGAATGCCATTTTTTTCGGTAATAATGTGAATTACGCTATCAATTAGTTTTTCGCGTGCTTCGTCGATGTACTCAACAAATTCTTTCAATCCCTCGTTCGAGAAAAAAGTTTCGCCTTTAAAAGCACCATCTTCGTTTACCACACGTTTATCAGTTAGCGTTAATGTGATACCAGCATTAAGGTAGGCAAGCTCACGTAAACGGTTGGCAAGAATATCGTACTTATAAACTGTTTCGATAAAAATGCTTGCATCGGGATGAAAAGTAACAGAAGTACCGTTTGACGTAGAAGTTCCAATTTCTTTTACTGGAAATTTAGGAATACCACATTCGTACTCTTGCATATATAGTTTTCCGTTTCGCGATACTTCTACGTGAAGCAAGGTTGAAAGTGCGTTCACACACGATACACCCACACCATGCAAACCACCCGAAACTTTGTAGCTATCTTTGTCGAATTTACCACCAGCATGGAGCACTGTCATAACAACTTCGAGGGCCGATTTGCCTTCTTTTTCGTGCATATCCACTGGAATACCACGACCGTTATCGACAACTGTTACTGAATTATCTTCGTTAATTGTCACATTTACGGTATCGCAATGGCCAGCTAAGGCCTCATCAATAGAGTTATCGACCACTTCGTACACCAAATGATGGAGGCCTTTCACGCCAATATCACCAATATACATGGCCGGACGTTTACGAACCGCCTCTAAACCTTCGAGAACTTGAATACTACTTGCTCCGTACTCTGTGCCGTTATTTGCTTTTACTTCTTCGCTCATCTTTTTATTGTAATCAATTATAATAAAGCAGTTTAAATCTATTTTTCAGGCGCTTTTAAACGCCATTATCGGCACATAATTTAGCTGGCCGAAAAAACACACAAATATACACAAAAATATTTAGATATAAGTATTTTAATGCCTCTATGTTTGAAAAAAGAATGAATTAAATGAGCACATTACACACTATTTACGCGAAAATGATTGATAGTTATACGAAAAAAGTAGCGTGCGACAAATTATTTCGTTGACACACGCTACTTCTTTGATTTTAAAATTATTTAAAGCTATATCTAAGGGCGTTTAACGCCTTTGTGTTTGCTATGCTTTCCTTGCCAGTTTTCAATTAAATCTTTCCGATAAGATCTTTCGGCATTAAAGTATTTAAATATTGTTTCGGCCGACAATAGCTTTTTTAGCTTACCGTAATAGTTTTTCAAAAGCTGAGCTTTGTACATTTCGGAGTTTACAAAACGTTCATTTATTTGATTATAATCAGCTTCGGACCGACTATCCTTCTTCTCGTGAAAGCTACGATAGAGTGGTTTACTATCTTCAATAATTTTCCACACACTGGTTTCGAATTCCAGAAACAAGGGCTTAACGCGCGCAGCCTCGGTAGGAGTTAGTTGTACATTTTCAACTAAATATGCCCATTTTTTATTGTGAAGTTCCTCAATTTTTGGTTTCGTATCTTGCTGTGCAAAACTATTGCTTACAACGAAAAGCAATAAAAGCAAGAATAAGTTTTTTGTTTTCATGTGTTTATAATTTTTTTTATTTGTCACATAGCTTGTCCCGCTTTGGCGGGAGAACTCGCAACAAACATTCCTTTGTGTGTCAAAGTAATTTTGTCGTGCTCGTTTCATATTATTCATAATTTTGTACATCTTCGAAAAGTTGTATATTTTCAACATCATCAATTTGCGACATTACATAAAGTTCATAGTTTTCATTGACTGTTTTTACGTGGTCGGAATAAACTGTATAAGCAGTTTTACTTAGAAAAAAAACACCCAAAAACATAGCTGCCATATACATCCACGGACGTATCAATTTGATTGGCGATACAGGCTTCAAACTTATTTGCTCTTCGAACTGAGTAGCAAATTGCTCAAAATAATTATCAGGAACAGAAAATGGTTTTCTATTGCCGATGTCTTCTAATTTATATTTTTTATCCATAACACTATTATTGACTTAGCGCAAGGCTAATAGTTTAATTTCAACCAGCCCAAAGGCTATTTTTAACACTCCAATCAAGGCTGTTCATCTTCAAAAAAACGTTCTATCTTTTTTACTGCATGATGATACGATGCTTTAAGAGCTCCAACCGATGTGCCTAAAACGGCCTCCATTTGTTCATACGTGATATCTTCGAAATACTTCATATTAAACACCAGTCTCTGCTTTTCGGGCAAGGTAAGTATCGCTTTTTGCAACATTGCTTCTGCCACATTACCATCGAAATAGGTGTCAGCTTCCATTTGCTGATACAAGCTCGTTTCTTCATCGTCGATAGATTGTACATTGCGCAAGCGTTTATTGGCCAAAAAAGTAAGCGTTTCGTTGGTTGCAATACGGTAAATCCAGGTCGAAATCATGGATTCGCCCCGGAAGCTTTCAATGGCTTTCCACGCTTTCATAAAGGTGTTCTGCATCACATCGTTGGCATCGTCGTGCGATAAAACCATTTTGCGTATGTGCCAATATATTCGCTCCTGCCACGCTCGAACAACGTAAGCAAAAGCTTGAGCCCTTTTCGAAGGATCGGCAAGCATCACCTGCAACTCTGCATCACTATAATTCATTGTTTTATTTGCATCTTATAATGGGTTTATTCCTTTAAATTATGTATATGTGACTTTAAAACGGATAAAAGGTTTAATTTATAAATTAACTTCGGATTTACTTAACAGCTCTTATCATTCTATCATTACCTGCTATATCTTTTTTTAAAACTATGGATTTAAAGCCCATTCTTGATAGCATATCCATGGTTTGCTGACCAAAATCACGATGGATTTCAAAAAATAAAAATCCATTTTCATATAAATCATTTTTTGCTAATGATGCAATTTTTCTATAAAAAAGAAGCGGATCGGCATCGGGCACAAAAAGAGCCGAATGTGGCTCAAAATCAAGAACATGCGCTTCAATGTCAACTTTTTCCTTATTGGGTATATAAGGCGGGTTGCTTACAATAATATTGTATTTTTCGGGTAGCGAATGAAATTGCAATACATCCATCTGTTTAAAAATTACCTCGCAACCATTATCTTTGGCGTTTTGCGTAGCTGTATGCAGTGCCTCTTGCGAAATATCGACTGCCGTAACAATACTTTTTTTAAAAATACTTTTCAGTGAAATAGCAATACAACCACTTCCGGTACCAATATCGAGCACTGAAAGCGGAGAATTTAAATCGGCACTTGAGCATATCCAATCTACCAACTCCTCGGTTTCGGGACGCGGAATGAGCACCGATTCATCGACCTTGAACTGTAATCCGTAAAATTCGGTAGTTCCGAGCACATATTGAATAGGACGGAGTGAAATAAGTTCATTTACAAAAAATTCAAGCTTTTGACGTTGATTATCAGAAATAATTGTATTTTTGTTAAGAATTATTCCAGTGCGGTTTAATCCTGTAACATGAGTTAGCAATAAATAACTGATACTGTTTATCTCATTTTCGGGATAAATATTTGCTAACGATGTGCGTATGTATTGAAAGGCTGCTTGCATACATGCAAAGATAATTACATTTACTATTTAAACATTTACTATTTACATTTTTTTTTAAGAATGACACAAAACGATTTGTATATGCAACGCTGCTTACAATTGGCAGCTATTGGTGGTGGCTATACGGCGCCAAACCCTATGGTTGGCGCTGTACTGGTTGTTGATGGACAAATTATTGGTGAGGGCTATCATCAAAAGTATGGCGAACCACATGCCGAACCAAATGCTATTCATGCTGTAAAAGATAAAACATTGCTATCAAAAGCTACACTATACGTCAACCTCGAACCCTGCTCCCACCATGGCAAAACGCCACCATGTGCAAATTTAATTGTAAAATGTGGCATCCCACATGTTGTAATTGGTACGCTCGACCCGAACCCAAAAGTATCGGGCAATGGCGTCCGCATTTTACGCGAAGCGGGCATTGACGTTACTTTAGGTGTTCTTGAAAATGAATGTAACGAACTTAACAAACGGTTTTTTGTGTTTCAACGCGAAAAAAGACCCTATATAATTCTGAAATGGGCACAAACGCAGGATGGATTTATTGACAGAATAAGAACTTCAAGTGAAGAAAAAGCCCTTGCAATTTCGAATGAATATACGCAACAATTAACCCATAAAATGCGTTCCGAAAACCAAGCTATCATGGTGAGTACAAACACCATCGTGTTGGACAATCCATCCTTGTCGGTACGGCATTGGTCGGGTAAAAACCCTATACGTATAGGGCTGGATAGACAAGGACGCATTCCGGGAAATCACAACTTGCTCAATGGGCACCAGAAAACTATTATTTTTACCGAAAACACAAAGCCCAACAAACTGAATTTAAATTTCGAATATCTGAAATTTGACGAAAACTGCTTGGAATCTGTATTAAAATCATTGTTTAGCAATCTTATTCATTCGGTATTGGTGGAGGGTGGAAGTAAACTTTTGCAAAATTTTATTGATCTAGGCTATTGGGATGAGGCGCATGTGGAAATTTCGAATCAGCAGATTGAACAAGGAGTTAAAGCTCCAAATATAAACGCTTTACCACTGTCTGTATGCGAAATACATAATCACAAAATAATGAAATTTAGAAATGAACCGAAATATTTAAGTTAACCCAAATACGCTCAGGTATGAACAGCATACTTACAATTGCAATTATCGCACTTTATATTTACACGCTTGTAACTACCATCTCGGTATTGCTACTCGAAAACAGAAATCCTATAAAATCGATTTCGTGGATGCTTGTATTGTTGTTTTTGCCAATAGTAGGCTTGGTGTTTTATCTTGTATTTGGTCAAAATTTACGAAAGCAAAAAATCATTTCGCGCAAAACGCTAAAAGCATCAACGGCACACTTAAGCCCTGAAACTGATACTTTAAATATCGATTTAACTGAAAATAATCAACTTCAACTCGTGCGATTGCTCTATAAAAACAGCGACGCGCTCACCTACCCCAACAATAAAATTGAGATCCTTTCGGATGGAAAAAGTACTTTTGATGCTATGTTTACAGCTATCCGAAATGCTAAAAGTCATATACACATTGAGTTTTTTATTTTTGGTAATGATAAAATATCGAACAGACTCCGCGTACTATTGATACGCAAAGCAAAGCAGGGGGTGCGTGTGCGCATGATTTACGATTACTGGGGCAGTTTTTTTCTCTCACGCTGGTACTTGCGCTCGCTGCGCGATTCGGGGGTTTATATTCGTCCGTTTTTACCTTTCAGCCTACGTTTAGGACGTAGTAAAATTAACTACCGCAATCACCGAAAACTGCTTATCGTGGATGGTGAAGTGGGCTTTACGGGTGGGCTAAATGTAGCCGACAGGTATTTATTTGGAAATACTCTTGGACGCTGGCGCGATACATTTGTACGGTTTGAAGGTTCGGTAGTTCATGCGCTACAACAACAATTTTTGGCCGATTGGTACTTTGTGGAACGAAAACTCATTACGGATAAAAAATATTATCCCGAACCAAAATCGTACGATAAAAATATAGTTCAATTGGTAAGTAGTGGTCCCGATACCGACTGGGAAGCAATTATGCAGGGAATATCAGCTGCTATTATGTCGGCAAAAAAATACATTTACATTCATACGCCCTATTTCATTCCGAATGAAGTAGTAAACAACAGCATACAGATAGCTGCATTGAGTGGTGTGGATGTTCGATTGATGGTGCCTTCGCGATCCGATTCGCGTCTATCCGATTTAAGTACTCCGAGCTATTTAGGCCATATTTTGGAAGCTGGTGTAAAAGTATATCGCTATAAAAAAGGGTTTTTACACAGCAAAGCCATTGTTATTG
>JAGNPC010000123.1 GCA_017989795.1 Paludibacter sp.
GAACTAATTTTTGATGATTTATGTATTGACGAAAACAAAGGGCAAAAGTTTAAACTCGACCCCCCAAAAAAAATGTATTTTTCACACCAATCACTATAAGCAAATCGGATGTTTAAATGTTCAACTGCGAGCAATAAAAATTGATAAAAAATGTAACAATAAAAGGCATTTGAAAACAAATGCCTTTTATATAAGTTGAATTAATTATTTAAATCAAAAGTTTGGAAGTAAGTATTTTCCACGTGATTTGAAAATGCTACTTACTTTATTTACTTCAAGGAAAGTAGTACCAAGACCCATTCCGTAGCTACCGCTTAAGTAACTTACTGAATCTTCTTCGGTAATAAAACCTTGGCTGATTAATTCTTTCAATGCAGTTAAGAAATACTCTTGTGTATTTCCACCTTCTGGCTGATACATTGGGAATACGCCATAAGAAAGTGCCAACTGACGCACCATACGCTCGTAATAACAGATAGAGAATACAGGAGCCATGCCACGGTAAGCAGCCAAATAGCGAGTTGTACGACCTGTATAAGTATCAGTAACAATAGCTTTTGTACCTAATTTAGTACAAGTTTCAACAGCTGCATTCGAAAGGAATGAAGTCAAATCGTTTGTGTCGATATCGATTGGAATATCATTTTCAGCCATTTTAGTTTTTTCAGCTTCTTTAGCGATAGTAGCCATAGTACGTACTGCTTCAACTGGGTATTTACCATAAGCAGTTTCGCCACTTAACATCACAGCATCCGTACGGTAATAAATTGCATTTGCAATATCAGTAACCTCAGCACGTGTTGGACGTGGGTTTTTGATCATTGTGTGCAACATTTGAGTAGCTACGATTACTGGGCGTTTAGCTTGAACACATTTACGGATCAAACGACGTTGGATACCAGGAATTTTTTCTTGAGCAACTTCGATACCTAAGTCACCACGAGCAATCATCACACCATAAGTATGTTTCAAAATTTCGTCGATATTATCAACACCTTCTTGGTTTTCGATTTTCGAAATAATTTTGATATCACTGTTATGCTCGTCAAGAATATTTTGAATATCGATTACATCTTGTGCATTACGTACGAATGAGTGAGCAATAAAATCAAGATCCATTTCGATAGCCAAAAGGATGTTTGTACGGTCTTTTTCTGTTAACGAAGGAAGATTGATACGTACACCTGGGATGTTCACACTTTTACGGCTACCTAAGTTACCGCTATTTTGAACTTCACATACAAGGTGATCAGTTTCTTTAGACATTACACGTAAGTCAATTTCACCATCATCAAAAAGGATGCTATCGCCAATATTTAAGTCACGTACGAAGTGTTCGTAATTTACAGCAATACATTCTTTAGTAGAGATTAAATCAGGGTTACCAGTAACACGTACAATATCACCTGTTTCAAGATCAATTGAGTCGTTTTCTACTTTGGTAGTACGAATTTCAGGACCTTTAGTATCCATCAGGATAGCTAAATTTTTACTTACTGCGCGTGTATTATTTACAATTCGTTCGAAACCCTCACGTTGTAAGTGAGCTGAATTCATACGAACCACGTTAATACCCTCGTTATACAATTCTTGAAGAAATTCCACCTCACAGCGTAAATCACTGATGGTAGCTACAATTTTAGTTGATTTGGACATAAAAATTTAATTATTATCTTTTATATAATACCTAATTTAAAAACAAAAAAAAACAATCAATTCAATTAATTGTTTTTATCGGAACGATTCCAATGCCAAACGATACGAATCGAGGCCGAAACCAATGATGCATGCTTTGCAAGCAGCACTTAAAAATGAATGATGTCTAAACTCCTCACGAGCATGCACATTCGAGATATGAACTTCAATCACAGGAGTTTTTATAGCTCGTATAGCATCAGCAATGGCTATTGAAGTATGCGTATATGCACCAGCATTTAATATAATACCATCGAAGCTAAAACCTACTTCATGTATTTTATCAATTAAATAACCCTCTGTATTTGATTGAAAATAAGACAGTTCAAATTCCGAAAACATACTTTGTAAGGTTTGGAAGTAAGTTTCGAATGTCAACGTACCATACACCTCAGGCTCTCTTTTACCTAGAAGGTTTAAATTTGGTCCATTTATAATCAGAATTTTCTTCATGCTTTCTCTTATTGAGCCTTTTACTTATTAGCTTTTAACTTATTTCGAAATGTAATATACAAAATGTAGATAGATGGAATTAAACCAATACCATTAGCAATAATCATTGGAGAATTATGCAACAATATTCCATAATAAAACCACAACAGCACACCAAGTGTAAGTAAGCTATACATTAATGGTGAAATACTAGCTGTATCGCCCGTTTTAATTATTCTCAATGCTTGTGGAAATTGCGAAATGGCAGAACAAATACCTGCTAAATAACCGATTACAGAAACATTGAATTCCATCTTTTTTAATTATTCCGCAAAGGTAGCAAATTATTTGCACACAAGCAAACACAAAAAAACTTATACTGTAAAGTTCGATGGTTTTTTAATGTGTTTTTGTATATTTATTAATTAACACCGCAGCTCTTTGCGCTGTACCAGCCTCACCTAATGTTTTTTTAATTAAATTGTAATCTGCATTCAACTCCGCTCTGAATCTTTTGTCGTTCAGCACCTTATTTAACTCAACAACGACGTTTTGGACCGTAAATTGATGTGCCAGCAACTCTACTACAGCTTCGCGCTCGGCTATTAAATTGACGAGCGATACATATTTTACTTTTAAAAATACATTTTTTATCCAGTTGCCCACCCTCCCAAGTGGCACATGATATACTACTACTTGTGCTGTACCAATTAAAGCCGTTTCGAGCGTAGCAGTTCCTGAATTTACAACAGCGGCAGAGGCATGTTGCAAGAGCTGATAAGTCTGATTAAAAACAAGGGTCGCTTTGGTGGATATATCAAATTGCTTGTAGAAACTGGGATCAATACCTGGAGCACCTGCTATCACCACCTGATAATCTGTAAAACTACTTGCAGCTTCGAGCATACGCGGCAAGCACTTAACAATTTCCTGTTTCCTACTACCAGCCAAGAGCGCAATTATTGGCCGCGAACTTAAGTGATTTAAAGCACGGAAAGTGCCGAACGACTGGCTTTGAAGAGGGCGGTTCGAAACCGAATCGACCGACGGATTACCAACATACTCCACAGCCACCTGATGCTTAGCGTAAAAGGCTGTTTCGAATGGAAAGATGGTAAAAATACGATCTACGTACTTTTTCATCTCGTTTACGCGATGTTCTTTCCAAGCCCAAATTTTGGGAGCAATATAATAATGAACTGGTATTTTGGTATGCTGCTTTACGTATTTAGCTATGCGGAGGTTAAAACCTGGATAATCGACCAAGATTACGACATCGGGTTGAAAGCTGTGAATAGCTCTTTTGCAAACATCAAAGTTATGAAGCACTTTACGGAGGTTTCGCAAGATAGTAACAAAGCCCATAAAAGCCATTTCGCGGTAATGCATCACCATCTCCCCTCCTACTGCTTGCATCAAATCACCACCTAAAAAACAAAACTCAGCATCGTTGTCAAGCTTCAAAAGCTCAGCCATCAAATTTGATGCATGTAAATCGCCCGAGGCTTCGCCTACTACCAAAAAATAGCGCATTTATAAAGTGTGTATAGTATTTATTAATAAAGAATTAGTGCCGATTTAATTGGAGTCTTTATATCCACATTAACTGTATTTGAAGCAGCTATTGTTGAGCCAAAGTTAGCATCAGAACTTAGCGTTAAACTAAACTTCCCGGTCATAGATGTCTTTTTTGCAACATATTTAAACGGGAAATTACAAAACGTAATCTTATTCTTAAAAATAAAAATACCCTTTGAATAATCTGATTCAGGTGTACATATTGAATCTAACTTCAGTTTTGAGGGAAAAACAATGCGCGAAATACTATCGGCCGATTGATTAACTCTAAAACCCACTAAATTATTGACATAGCCATTGAGGGCGAACGAAAATGACACAGTATCGCCTACACGAATTGTATCAAGTACAATCTCCGAATTGAGCGATTTTAACCTAAGTGTATCGCCTTGATGATTTTTAAAATAAGCCCCCTGCATAATTGCTGGTGTAAAATTACTATCCGAATCGAGCTTACAACTTGTAAAAATTAAACCTACACTACCCAACACAACTAAAACTGTTGTTTTCACAACTTTCGATACATTCTCTTTTTTAAACATGAAATTAAAATTTAAATATTTTTATTTTCGCAACAAATATATGAAAAAACCCGCTAACGATAACTTGATGCAAACATTATTTAAGATGTTGCATGACTTGAAGTCTCGATTTACAATTGCAAATCAAAATTCTATTTTCGAACTCATTTTTGTTTATGTATATTTGCATATTAATTTTAAAAGTCTTTTTACACAACAATCAAACATAAATGTTGTTGATATTAAAAAAAACTTAAAAATTCACCATTCACTTCATTCAAAAATAACATATTTGTAATTTTGAACGTTAATTTAATTCGTTGAAACACTATATTTCGAAGTTTATAAATTTATATAATCAGTATGAGAAAATTCTTTTTTTCGGTTGCTATTTTTTTTACAGGAACACAACTGGTATTGGCCAACGACCCTACATTGATGATTATTAATGGAAAACCAGTAAAAAAATCAGAGTTTGAGTATATTTATAACAAAAACAACTCAAACAACTCACTCGACAAAAAAACATTAACAGAGTATGTTGACTTGTTTGTAAACTTTAAACTAAAAGTTGAAGAAGCCAAAGCGCAAGGGCTCGACACTACAAAAGCCTTTGTAACTGAACTTGCAGGATACCGATCGCAGCTTACAACACCCTACTTAACCGACTCGAAAGTGGACGATGGCGTACTTCAAGAAGCCTACAACCGCATGAAAGAAGATGTAGAAGTGAGTCACATCCTTATTCGCACAACTCCAAATGCATCGCCAGCCGACACGCTTGCTGCCTTCAAAAAAATTATGGCCATAGCTAAACGTATTGAAAAAGAAGACTTTGCCAAAGTAGCCAAAGAGCTTTCGGAAGATGAGTCGGCCAAAGACAATAGCGGTTACATTGGTTGGATCTCTGCATTTCGTACCGTATATCCTTTCGAAACAATGGCCTACAACACCAAAGTAGGCACTATATCCAAACCCGTTCGCAGCTCATTTGGCTACCATTTAATTAAAGTCATAAACCGACGTCAAAGCCCAGGTGAGATATTTGTATCGCACATTATGCAATTTACGGAGAAAGACAACGATATAAAAAACAAAGCTGCAAAACAAAGAATCGATTCTATCTACAGTCGCATTCAAGCGGGTGACGATTTTGCTAAACTAGCTACGGCACATTCGGACGACAAAGGCTCATTCGTAAAAAATGGCGAACTTCCTTGGTTTGGTACTGGACGTATGATTCCTGAATTTGAAAGCGCTGCTTTTGCACTTAAAAATATTGGCGATATTAGCACTCCAATCCAATCGAGCTACGGTTGGCATATTATTAAAATGCTGGACAAAAGAGGTATCGCCTCGTTTGATAATTTAAAAGAAGACATTCAGAGCAAAGTAAAACGCGATGAACGTGCACAACTAGGTCAAAAATCATTTATAGCAAAACTTAAATCAGAATACAATTACAAAGTAAATGCCGAAGCAATAGCCGATTACTACAAACTACTCGAAAACAAATCGTTAACCGATTCAACCTTTCAATTAGCTACCGCTCAGCTGTCGAAACCAATCATTAGCTTTGCAACAAAAACACTTACACAAGCTGATTTTAATCAATTTTTGAAAGCAAATACTTATACCGATAAATCAACTCCTGCTACTATTATAAATGAAAAAGCAGTGACCTTTGGCGAAAAAGAATTACTTGCTTATGAAGACAAACAACTCGAAAACAAATACGAAGATTTTCGCTTTTTAATGCAAGAATACCATGATGGCATTTTGCTTTTTGAAGTGAGCAACAATCAAGTATGGGACAAAGCATCGAAGGATACCGCAGGACTAGCCACCTATTTTAAACAAAACACAGCCGACTACAAATGGGAAAAACCACATTACAAAGGGCGTTTAATTTTGTGTAAGGATAAAAATACCTTTAAATTGGCAAAGAAATTGGTTAAGAAAATTGCTACCGACTCCATTGACAAATACCTCACTACACGGCTGAAC
>JAGNPC010000124.1 GCA_017989795.1 Paludibacter sp.
CAATGGCCGTAAAATCGGCAATGTAGCGTTCACCCTTTTTGGTAACAAACAATAAGTTCTTTCGGCGGTCGTTCTGATCTACCACCCTACGGAGCAATTCTTTTTTCTCCAACTGATCTACCATCCCGACAATAGCCGACTTATCTTTTCCCATTTTTTCAGCTACATCCTTTAATATCACTTCTTCATGCTCTTGACTAATGGTGTGTAGCAAGGCATATTGAGCAATAGTTAGTTTAATTCCGGTTTGTTCAAAAGCTCTATTTTCGACTACTCGAAATATCGACTTCAACATACCAACCACCACCATTCCGATAGGTAATTTTTCGTTTTCCATTTTGCGCAACAAATATTTTCGACAAAGATACGACGATTTAATTGACATATGCAACTAAATTGATAGATATTTAAATAGTCTTCTTAAATAAATAAGAAATCACCCCATTTGCAATTCAAATTATTCAACCCATTTTTTACATTAACCCACTTAAAACTAGTGTATAATATTCCCATTTTATAATATAGTATCGAAACCAGATAATAGAGTTTATACAAATTAGAATGATATGAAGATTCCGCTAAATCTGCGTAAATCCGCGTAGCTATTCTTTTTTCTAATTTTTAAAAATCAATATTTCAGATACATATAACTTGTATAATGTCTAATTTAAAAAGAAATTTAAGTAAGTTGAATACAATAAGTGCATATACATTTGTATTTTTTAACCAATTAAAATGCAAAATAATTATTTATTAGCATTGCAAATATAAATTGAATGGATTACATTTGCATCGTCGAACTGTTAATTAGTAGGCTGTTCCGTTTACATCAAGCACTATTGACGGTTCCCATTTTTCGATTCCAATTTTCAGTTGCAGCCCGAAGTTACAACACACAGCTGCCTTCTCTAGTTAATAACCGATCAATTGACTTCGTATGAATTTTTATTTAAGAACCATCGCCTTTAAAAAACTTCTGACGATATACAGTCGTCAATCTCACCCTATATGCTACCCACTTTCGGAGGTTCGAACCTTTGTCGGAGGGTATTTTTTTGCCCCTACATTTCACGCACTTCGTGCCACTACCACCATCGTACAAATTACATAAAGTTACCTTTGAGCTTAGGGAAGCTTTCGAAAAGCTACGGAACGTTTGCTGGGGCCAGCAGAGCTTCCGGAGAACTACGGAACGTTTGCTGTGAGCCAGCGGAGCTTCCGGAGAGCTACGGAACGTTTGCTGTGAGCCAGCAGAGCTTCCGGAGAGCTACGGAACGTTTGCTGTGAGCCAGCGGAGCTACCGGAGGACTACGGAACGTTTGCTGTGAGCCAGCGGAGCTACTGGAGGACTACGGAACGTTTGCTGTGAATCAGCGGAGCTACCGGAGTTTTGAGTACCGCAGCATCAAACAATAAAAAATCATATTTCAATAAATAATCAACATAATATTTAATCAATTCTCAAATAATTATTTAAAAAACAATTTATCGTATGAAAATTACATTAACAAAGCTGTCAAACGCCGCCATCGGCTCATTAGCCAGTCAAACAATTTCGATTTCGAAGAAAGAAACCTACACTGTGGTAAAAGACAATCCGCTACTATTACAGGTAGAAACTGAGTACGCGGGCTTCAAAGCCGATTAACACACCCATACCTATTTTATGTACTCCAGCCTGCCCCATACGATCGAAACCATTCACCCGCCAATCGAATTTCGATTTCATACCTCGTGGGTGGTAAATGTTATACCGCGCTTTATTATATGTTTCCTGAAAACAAACAACACCATGAAGACCCGCTTTTGTTAGTCGGGCATACTCTTCTACAGCAAGGGGCATTACTTCTATCGAAAGGTTATTAAACATCGGCTTAGCCAGCTGAATAGCCTTTTCAAGATAGTCGACACCCGCATCACGTGGATTTTCGCCAGTAACCAAAAGCAAGTTTTGAAATGGAGCAAGCCTTTTAATCTCTTGTAGCTCATTAACTATTTCATTCTCAGTAAGAATTATTCTATCAATGAGATTATTCCTCTGAAATCCACAATATACACATGAATTTGTACATGAATTTGTAAGATACAAAGGCACATACAACGAGATAGTTTTCCCAAATCGCATTTGCGTATATCGGTGTGCTAACTGAGCCATCTGTTCGATATAGGGTTCGGCAGCTGGAGAAATAAGTGCCATAAAATCATCAACCGACAACAACTCTTTCGATTTCTGTAGTGCACGTTCCACATCGGAGGCTTGCTTAACATAAATAGATTCAGTTGTTAGCTCCCACGAAATATTTAGTAATTCGTCTGAAAACATAATTTAATTGAATTAAGATAAAAATGAAGTTAGTGGGCTACTTGCATGTGCTCCTTTCGATTTTTGAGCTAACTTAGCTTCAAAAGCCATACGACCAGCTTCAACAGCCATTTTAAAGGCAATAGCCATGCGCACCGGATCGTTAGCAGCAGCAATAGCTGTATTAATAAGCACT
This sequence comes from Paludibacter sp., assembly GCA_017989795.1. GTDB lineage: Bacteria > Bacteroidota > Bacteroidia > Bacteroidales > Paludibacteraceae > Paludibacter. Next base: position 2,499 of record JAGNPC010000124.1, read on the forward strand.
GCATCGGCGCCCATTTCCATTGCTTCAGCGGCATGCGATGGTGCTCCTAATCCAGCATCAACAATCACAGGCACATTACTTTGCTCAATGATTATGCGTAGAAAATCACGCGTTTGCAAACCTTGATTTGATCCAATAGGCGCACCCAAAGGCATTACAGCAGCCGCCCCTGCCTCCTCTAGTTTTTTACACAATACAGGGTCGGCCTGAATGTAAGGTAGCACTACAAACCCCTCTTTTGCCAAAATACGTGTAGCGCCCAAGGTTTCTTCACCATCAGCCAACAAGTATTTAGGATCGGGATGAATTTCCAGTTTTACCCAGTTAATTCCCAATGCTTCGCGTGCCAATTGTGCTGCAAAAACGGCCTCTTTTGCGTTGCGTACGCCCGAAGTATTGGGCAACAGATTGATTTGTGGATGACATAGATGAGCCAAAATATCATCTTGATCACTCGTTACATCAACCCGACGCAGCGCAACGGTTACTAACTCTGAACCTGAAGCTAGAATTGCTTCTTCCATTATTTTATTTGAACCAAATTTGCCTGTACCTGTAAATAAGCGCGATTCAAATCGTTTTCCTGCTATAATTAAGTCTTTCATTTTTCAACTAAATTAAATTGATTCTAAAACCCAAAATGGGCTTCAAGTCCTGTATATTCTATTTTCTCTTTATAATTTATCAATGTTTGGAACTGGCGAATATTCTCTTCCATTTTATCCTCTTTCATAATTGAACTTGCTAACGCAATACCATGAATACCAATTTTTTTAAGACTCTGAATGTCTGCCTCATGAATGCCACCTATAGCAATAACAGGAATGTGTCTGTTTTTAGCAGATAAACCTGAAAGAATTTTCTCATAACCTTCTTTTCCAAGTATCGGACTCAGATTTTTTTTAGTCGATGTAAACCGAAATGGCCCTAAACCAACATAATCAATCCCTTTTTCGATCAATGAAAAAATATCTTCCAATGTATTTGATGTTCCACCAATAATGTATTTATCACCCAAAATGGCTCGGGCTTCTGACGGACACCTGTCTTTTTTTCCGAGATGCACTCCGTGTGCTCCTGTTTTTTTTACAATTTCAACACGGTCATTTATCAATAAAATGGCATTGTGCGCATTGGCAACGGGAACAATTTTAAATGCTTCTTGCTCAATTATTTCTACCGAAGCCTCTTTCATTCGAAGCTGTACCCATTTACAACCTGCCTTATAGGCCCGTATGGCCTGTTCTGCATGCGAAATCGTAGGATGATCAGTAGTAATAAAGTGCAGTTTTGCTATATTTTTATTTATTTCCATAATGATAACCTAAATTTAAATCGTTACTTTGTATAAATCTCTCCACATAGTTTTTGGCCTTGGTGCAACTATCAATCAGCGAATTACCTTGAGCTAAATAGGCCGCAATGGCTGACGAAAGCACACAGCCAGTTCCATGTTTCGACTTTCCGTTAAATGATGTTCCTTGAATTTCGGTAAAAACACCATTTTCGAACAGTAAATCGCAGCCCATTTTATCCAGCCTATGTCCTCCTTTAATAAGTACAGCTGCTGGGCACTTTTTATCACTTAAAACGTGAGTATCAGTTCCCCACAATGCTTCAAATTCATTCCAATTGGGAGTAATAACAGTACAATTTAATTCAATAAAATCTAACTCTAATGTTACTTTTGAATGAAAATGATAGCCCGATGAACTTTGAAGAATCGGATCCCAAACGATCATCACCTCAGGGTCGTAATTTTTAACAATTCGAATAATTTGATACAACATTTCAAAATTCTGAACTAGTCCAATTTTTACGACTTTGATAGGATAGCTTTTCAACATCGTTTCAAGTTGACTTTTCACCGTAATAAGAGGCATCCAATCCACACCCACAAAACAATTATCAGTCTGCAAAGTATTGGAGCTTATTACGGCCATACCGTAAACTTCGAGCATTTCAAATGTTTTGCAATCGGCCAAAACACCTGCTCCTGCCGTGGGGTCAAAACCACCAACGGTCAAACAATAAGGTCGTTGATTATTCATTTTTATATTGATTAAAAAGGTTGATTATCTCATTCAAAGAACTTCCTTCTAATGCTGGATTCCAGATACTTCCCAATAAAACAAAATCATCGAAACCAAGCGCTCGTACTGTTTGTACGTTTTCTAAGGTGATACCTCCAAGTGCTGCAATTTTAAATTTGCGTTTCTGTTCTAACGCAATTTTCAATTTCTCAAAATCCCAATCTTTTGCGTATCCTTCTTTCGAAACTGAAGGAAATAAAGGACTAAGAAACACATAATCTATCGTGGGCGGAATCGTTTTTAATTGATCTAAATTGTGTACAGCCATGCTTTTACAGCATGTCAGTCGGGCATAGTCGTCAACCAAAAATTTTGTTTTTTCAGTAAAATGAATTCCTTTTAACTGAAATTGTTCTAACAACTTATACTCGTTGTGAATCATTATTCGGCAATGAAAACGTTTATCTATTTTTGAAATAAACTGTTTTAACTGACTTTTTTCAAATGTTGGCTTCCTAACATGAAGTGTCTGTAAACCAGCTTTAAACAAACGGTCTATCAGTTCCATTTCATGGGGTACAGCCTGCGGATTGGTTATGAGTATCATGAATACACTTCGCTCCCTTTTTCTTTGAACAGCCTTGCTTTTGATTCCAATTTATCTGCAATTTCACGAATTTCATGACTGGCGCGCATGGAGCAAAAGTGCTCGCCACACATGGAGCAAAAATGCGTTGTTTTGTAACCTTCGTCGGGCAAGGTAGAGTCATGGAAACACATCGCTTTTTCGGGATCTAGCCCAAGTGCAAACTGATCTTTCCAGCGAAATTCAAAGCGTGCTTTGCCCATGGCATTGTCGCGAATATCCGCTCCAGGGAATCCTTTGGCTAAATCGGCTGCATGCGCTGCTAGCTTAAAGGTTACTACACCTTCGCGTACATCATTTTTATCGGGCAAGCCTAAATGCTCTTTCTGAGTCACGTAGCACAGCATAGCCGTTCCAAGCACAGCTATCATAGTTCCACCTATGGCCGACGTAATATGATCATATCCAGGAGCAATATCCGAAACCAAAGGGCCGAGTGTATAAAATGGCGCCTCATCGCATTCGGCCAATTGCAAATCCATGTTTTCTTTTATTTTATGAAATGGAACATGCCCTGGCCCTTCAATTAGTACTTGTACAAAATGTTTACGAGCTATTTTATTCAATTCGCCCAAGGCTTTTAACTCACCAAACTGAGCACGATCGTTGGCATCGGCTATGCAACCTGGTCGCAAGCCATCGCCCAACGAAACGCCCACATCATACTTTGCAAGTATCTCACATATTTCATCAAAATGAGTATACAAGAAATTTTCTTTGTGATGAGCCAAACACCATTTAGCCATAATAGCACCCCCACGCGACACAATACCAGTTACACGTTTCATTGTCATAGGGATATGATGTAATAAAAGCCCAGCGTGAATGGTGAAATAATCTACCCCCTGCTCACATTGTTCAATCAGCGTATCTTTATAAATCTCCCAATTGAGATCCTCTACTTTTCCGTTTACTTTTTCCAATGTCTGATACAAAGGAACAGTACCAACTGGAACAGGTGAGTTACGCACTATCCATTCGCGCGTTTCGTGAATATTGATACCTGTCGACAAATCCATAATGGTATCAGAACCCCAACGAACTGCCCACAA
>JAGNPC010000125.1 GCA_017989795.1 Paludibacter sp.
GAGTCGGATTGTGTAACGTCGCGTTAAACTATCACTGATAAGTTTACACACAATACTATCACGTGTCCCATTTTGATAATGTAATCGGATAATCGCTTGTTGTTTTTTTGCTTTATTGCTTTTTCCAACACGATGTAAAAAGCTTAGCACGTATAAATCCTGATAAACAAGCGTACGATTTTTAACTGCAAAATGAATTTTTGAGGGCGTTGAATCTTTCGAAAATACAAATTTTCGTTGCGCTAAAGGCCAAATGCTGTCGTGCATATTGCGCAAGCGTAATGAATCCTGTGGATGAAAATACCCTTGTTTCACTTTCGTATCGAGCGCGGTAAGTTCATTAACCACTTCAAGATAAATGCGCTCAAATTTTTTGGGATTTTTGGCATACCACACCACCGACGAATCAAAAGTTGCCTTCGAAATGCCGTGTTTCTTTAGTAAAACCTTGTAGTAGGCAGCATTCACACTATCTTGCGTATCGCCAAGTCCTTTCGCCATTAATGCACCATCCAATTGATGCAAATCAATTAAGAACTCCGTCATATCGGATGCGCTTAATACATTTGAAGGTCTAGAACTACATGAATTTAGCACCAATATAATAAACAGCGTTAAAACAATTAAAACTACTTTATTCGATTTCATTGGGGGTTGAATCAATCTTTTTTGTTTCAAGGGTATCGTTTAAATCTTTGCGAAAAAAAATAAGAATAATAGCTACCGAAATACTTATAGCAGAATCAGCAATATTAAATACAGGGCTAAAAAATAATGTTTCGCCTGTGGCACTTTTAATCAATGGAAAATACAACATATCTACCACTTTGCCATAAAAAAGCGGCGCATAGCCACCCGTTTCGGGCATAAAAGTGGCTGCCATACCATAACTATCGCTAAATATCAAACCATAAAATAAAGAATCGAAGATATTACCAGCTGCTCCAGCTAGCAATAAAGCTATTGATAAAATATAACCCTGGCGAGCACCCGACTTAATGAGGCGATACAAAAAGTAAATTAAACCACTTACTGCCACTATGCGAAAAAGAGTAAGAAAAAGCTTTCCAATTATCTCCATTCCAAAAGCCATTCCGTTGTTTTCGACAAAATAAATTTGAAACCAACTAAATACTTCAACATGTTCGCCCAAAGCAAAATTGAGTTTGATGAAAACTTTTGATGCTTGATCGATAAGCAATACTAGAACCACTAAAAGAATAGTTTTTTTTGTAATCGACATTTTTAATTTATTAGTGTTGAAAATAATATATTTATCTTAATTAGAGGTTATTAAACACAAATTTCGGCAACAGATAGTGATATACTGTTGCCGAAATTCAAGTATAATTTGCTCCTTATCGCTTGTTATCGTTTTTAGCCTCAATGCTTAACGTAGCGTGTGGTACTGCACGTAATCGTTCTTTAGGTATTAGTTTACCTGTTTCGCGACAAACGCCATAAGTTTTGTTCTCGATACGAACAAGCGCTGCTTGTAGGTGTTGAATAAACTTCATTTGTCGTTGTGCTAACCTACCCGATTCTTCTTTGGATAGTGTTGCAGCACCCTCTTCGAGCACTTTAAACGTAGGTGAAGTATCCATAATATCGTTTCCGTCGGCATTTGACACACCCTCGCGTAACAATTCGTAATCTTTCTGAGCTTTATCGAGTTTATCGAGAATTAGTGCACGAAACTCCTCAAGTTCAACATCTGAATATCTTGTTTTTTCCGACATATCCGTTATTTTTACTTTGTTATTATTAAACCAACCCTACTTGAATTTTCTCTCAGTTATTTAAAGTGCGAAAATAGCAAAATTATTTGACATTTCAAAGAATAACGTTAATTATTTTTGACCTACAATTAAGCCTTTTCAACACACACACACACTTTATAATCCTCAAAATCGAGTTCAATAGCATCCTCAATTTCAGCAACAAGCTGAACCGAATTTGCTAATGTTTGCGTTGCAATGTAAGCCGAAAACTCTTGGACCGCAGCATCCGTATTCTCATTAGCAAGAATTGAGATATTGATTTTATCAACAATCTCGAACCCATTCGACTTACGAATGTTTTGAATACGGTTAACAAGTTCGCGTGCAATACCTTCGCGAAGCAGTGCATCGGTTACGGTAATATCCAAAGCCACAGTTAGTTTACCTTCGTTAGCGACAAGCCAACCTGGCATATCTTCGGTAATGATTTCTACATCTTCGGGTGTTAACTCCACATTTCCGCTAGCTAAAGTTAGTTCAAACTTTCCTTCGCGTTCAATTTCAGCAATCTCATGGTTACCAAACGATGTCATTGCTGCTGCAATTTCTTTCATTTGTTTGCCGTATTTTTTACCTAAGGTTTTAAAGTTAGGCTTAATCTTTTTTACAAGATTTTCCATATCGTTATCGGCGGGAATCACTTCAAATTCTTTTACATTTACTTCGGCCTTTACAAGGTCGGCAATGTAGCTAAGCTGACTGAATGTTTTTACATCGGGAGCAGGTACTACGGCCTTCGTAAGTGGTTGACGCACTTTCTTTTCGGCCTTGCGGCGTAAAGCAAGTATCATCGACGAAGTTTGTTGCGCTAACTGCATACACTCTTCGAGGTTACTATCAATCAACGCCTCGTTAAAGCTTGGAAAATCAGCTAAGTGAACCGATTCGCAGGTATCTTTTCCGGTAACAGTATTTAAGTCGAGGAATAGCTGATCGGCAAAGAATGGCGCGATAGGAGCCATCAGACGCGATACTGTTTCTAAACAGGTATACAGCGTTTGGTAAGCCGAAATTTTATCTTGGTCGTATTCGCCACCCCAATAACGTTTGCGGTTGAGGCGCACATACCAGTTACTTAGGTTTTCGCCTACAAAATCCGAAATTGCACGTCCGGCACGTGTAGGCTCGTAGGTTTCGTAATACTCCGTAACGTCTTTTACCAAGGTATTAAGCAAGGATATGATCCAACGGTCAATTTCGGGACGGTTTTCCATGGGTACTTCCGCTTCGGCATAGGCAAACTGATCGACATTAGCATAAAGCGAGAAGAACGAATACGTATTATATAAAGTACCAAAGAACTTACGACGTACTTCTTCGACCCCTTCGATATCAAATTTTAAGTTATCCCATGGCGACGCATTGGTCATCATATACCAGCGTAGTGGATCTGAACCGTATTTTTCGATTGAGATAAACGGATCAACACCATTACCCAAACGTTTCGACATTTTATTGCCGTTTTTATCTAAAACAAGACCATTGGAAATAACGCTTTTGAAAGCTACTGAACCACGTACCATGGTGCTAATAGCATGCAAGGTAAAAAACCAACCACGCGTTTGGTCTACACCTTCCGAAATAAAGTCGGCAGGGAAAAAGCCCCCTAAATCCCCCGAAGGGGGACTTAAAAGTGCGTGCTTAATGAGTTTAAGTGTTCTATCAAGCTTATATAAAACTTCATCATTAGAAAAACGAATTACTCTAAAACCATAACTCTCAAGAATCTCTTTTTTAAGTTTATCTAATTCTTTAACTTCTGGTTTATTATGATAACCTCCATCTACTTCAATAACTAGGTTTTCTTTTAAACACACAAAATCAACAATTATATCATCAATTATATGTTCTCTTCTGAATTTAAAATTTTCAAGTTGTTTCCCACTTAAATTTGCCCAAAGTATATCTTCAGCAACAGTTGGATTTTGTCTGTGTTTCTTAGCATTTTCTTTTAGAATGTCGTATAATATCGGATTCGCTGTTTTATACGTCTTCAAGTCCCCCTTCGGGGGATTTAGGGGGCCGTTCTCAAACGGATAATGCAATTGAGCATACGGCATAGCGCCAGAGTCGAACCAAACATCAATAAGGTCGAGCTCACGTTTCAGCGGTAATCCCGAAGCAGAAACAAGCACAATACCATCCACATACGGACGGTGTAAATCTATATTTTTAACATCGTAGTTTTCGGCTGTATATTCACCAACCTTGAAGTTTTTATATGGATTCTCAGTCATAAACCCAGCAGCTATCGATTTTTCAATTTCAGCTACTAGCTCTTCAACCGAACCAATACAAATTTCCTCGGTACCATCCTCGGAGCGCCAAATAGGAAGTGGCGTTCCCCAGTAACGACTGCGACTCAAATTCCAGTCTTGTAGGTTTTCGAGCCACTTTCCAAAACGACCTGTTCCAGTCGATTGTGGTTTCCAGTTGATGGTATCGTTGAGCGACATCATCTCCTCGCGACAAGCGGTGGTTTTGATAAACCAGCTATCGAGTGGATAATACAATACAGGCTTATCAGTACGCCAGCAGTGTGGATAACTATGGGTATGTTTCTCAATTTTATAAGCCAAGCCTTGTTGTTTTAGCATTATACAAATTGAAACATCTAAAGTTTCACTTTCATCTGTTAAGTTGCTATCGTATGCATTTTTTACATATCTACCAGCAAAGTCTTTGTATAATTCAACGTCGATATTATTTGTAACAAATTCGGAATCTAAGTCTTCAATTTTAAAGAATTTACCTGTACGATCAACCATTGGCTGACGGTTTCCATCTTTATCTATCAACAACATAGGCGGCACACCATTTTGCTTGGCTACACGATCATCGTCGGCGCCAAAAGTAGGTGCAATATGTACGATACCCGTACCATCTTCGGTGGTTACAAAATCGCCGGTGATGACGCGGAAGGCATTGTCCCCTGGATTTACCCAAGGTATAAGTTGCTCGTATTCAACGCCAGCTAATTCAGAACCTTTTTTACGATCGAGAATTTCGTATTCATTTTTACCCATTACAGCAGCAAGTAAGTTTTCGGCTAGGATTAGCTTACAAGCTTCTTTGGTATAGGGATTTAACGTTTTAACTTTTACATAATCAATGTTTGGACCAACACAAAGTGCAGTATTCGATGGCAAAGTCCAAGGAGTGGTTGTCCAAGCAAGGAAGTAAGTATTTTCTTCGTTTTTAAGTTTAAACTGCGCCACGCAAGTTGTATCTTTTACATCCTTGTAGCAACCAGGTTGGTTGAGTTCATGGGTCGAGAGGCCAGTGCCGGCAGCTGGCGAAAAAGGCTGAATGGTGTAGCCTTTGTACAATAAGTTTTTATTGTAAAGCTGTTTGAGCAACCACCAAAGCGATTCGATATAACGGTTATCGTAGGTAATGTACGGATCATTCATATCTACCCAGTAACCCATTTTTGTGGTTAAATCTTCCCACTCTTTGGTGTATTTCATTACGTCGCGACGGCAAGCAGCGTTGTACTCATCGACACTAATTTTGCCACCAATATCTTCTTTGGTAATGCCAAGTGCTTTTTCCACACCAAGTTCCACAGGCAAGCCATGTGTATCCCAACCTGCTTTCCGTTTCACCTGAAAACCTTGCATGGTTTTGTATCGACAAAAAATATCTTTGATGGCACGCGCCATAACGTGGTGAATACCAGGCATACCGTTAGCAGATGGTGGTCCTTCATAAAACACAAAGGAAGGTTTACCATCGCGAATAGCAATACTTTTATGAAACACATCAAGCTCTTTCCATCGATCGAGCATATTTTTGTTTACATCAGAAAGATTTAAACCAGAATATTCTTTAAATTTAGTCATATCAAAAAGCAACGAGTTATAGTAATGAATACGATTTTTTGTTGAATTAGAGTGCTTTTAGTTAAATGTAGATTGAAATTGAGTTCATCGCCCTATTAAAACCAAGTTTTTAAAACACTAACTATTTCAGGGCTGCAAATTTACAAAAATAATCTGATTATTGAAATGTACACCCCAAGCTTTTGGGAGAACTGCTGTCCAGCCTACCGTTTGAACTTTTGACGATGTGAAATTTGAGAGGAAGGAGTTAAAGCTTACCTATAAATCGGCATGTGCTACTCGTTTTAAATAATCTATTTTTAAATATGCAAGACTGGAGCCTTCTACCCACAGTCCGTAGCTAAAGAAGCTAGTGACAGCTCTACATTCTATTTTATGTTGCACACACCACGGGCAGCAAGGGGGTGTTTAGCTTGTAGAAATGATAGATTGACTTGCAGAAATGGGTAATTGACTGTTAGAAATGATAGATTGAAAATATTCCGTCATTTCTAAGACCCAATCTGTCGTTTCTGAGACCCAATCTTCCATTTCTAAGACCCAATCTATCATTTCTGAGACCCAATCTATCATTTCTG
>JAGNPC010000127.1 GCA_017989795.1 Paludibacter sp.
CTTTTGGCCCTATGCCAGCTCTTTGTGCCATTGCCGAAGACGTGTTCAAAGTTCATGCCATTTGCGTGAGGTGTGGCGCATTGGCTTATGTATCGCACCGTTTGGTAGATAGCGACAAGCGCGTACTACTAGGCGAAATGCTCGAATATGAGCCTATTTGCCGTGATTGCTTTAACAAAACTAAGAATATTTTTCAGCAATAAAAAATTTTAAATGCAAAATAATTTAGCTACCGAAAATATTGGAAAACTGCTGTGGACATACACTTTACCCGCTATGGTTGGTACGGTAGTCATGTCTATATACAATATTGTCGATCGAATATTTATAGGTCAAGGCGTTGGTCCTTTGGCAATCTCAGGCTTAGCGCTCACCTTTCCGTTTATGATAGTGCTCATGGCTTTTGGCATGCTTATAGGTGCTGGTTCAGCTTCGCGCATAAGTATTACCTTAGGCGAAGGCGATAAGCTCAAGGCTGAGAAGATTTTGGGAAACGCCGTTACGCTTACATTTATCATTTCGGGTACAGTAGTTGCGCTTTCTATGCTGTTTATGACCGATTTGCTCCGACTCTTTGGAGGCACCGACAATACCATACAATATGCCTACGAGTACATGGTGATAGTGGTACCTGGAGGCATACTTACAGCACTTTATTTTGGATTGAATAATATTATGCGTGCATCGGGGCATCCTCGTAAAGCCATGTTCAACATACTACTAGGAGCTGTGGTAAATGTAATACTGGATCCGATATTCATATTTTGGTTCGATTGGGGCATACAAGGTGCTGCATGGGCTACTGTCATTTCGTACCTGATAGGTACACTCAATGGTATGAGTCATTTTATGCTCAAAACCACCCCATTGCGTTTTCATGCTGCCAACTTTAAGCTCGATAAGGAAATAATTAAATCGATTCTGAGCATCGGCATGTCGCCATTTAGTATGCAGGTGGGCACTAGTGTGGTGGTGGTGCTTATTAACAGTACGCTTCTCAAATATGGTGGCGATTTGGCCATTGGTGCGTATGGTATTATTAACAGTATCAATATGTTAGTGGTGATGTTTATTATCGGACTTAACCAGGGCTCGCAACCCATTATTGGTTATAATTATGGAGCTAAAAACCACGAGCGTGTTTTTAAAACTTTGCGTTACACTGTTATTATCGCTACAGTGCTATCGAGCGTGGGCTTTATTATTGGAGTATTTTTTTCGCACCAAGTAGTTTCAATTTTCACTACCGATAAAGCGATGCAGGAGGTTGCAGCCACAGCACAGCGAATTACGGTCCTTATGTTTCCAATTATTGGTTTCCAGATAGTTATATCAAACTTTTTTCAGTCGATAGGAAAAGCTAAAATGTCTATCTTTTTAAGCCTTACACGGCAATTTATATTTTTGATACCGGCCATCTTTATTTTGCCTCCCTTGTTTGGCTTAAACGGTGCTTGGGCAGTAATGCCTGTTTCCGATGCGTTATCCTCCATTGTATCGGCTACAACGTTTTTCTTTTTTTACAAAAAATTTAAAATTGCCGAAGGAATTCAATAACTATTTTTGGGATATAATCCGAATTTTGAATGCAAAAATGTATCTTTGCCATTGATACAAAAACAGATAAGCATCTTAGTAATTTACTGTTAATTTCATTGGTGTACGGTAAAATTATTATATTCTTCACTACGTTCAGAATGACAATGAATTACGTTGAATTTGGGCGGGTGGGGTTGGTTGGCGGCTTTGCCGCCAACCAACCCCACCCGAAAGTCTAAACGATTGAATGTCATCTCGAACGAAGTGAGAGATATAAGATTTTTGTAATAACAAAATCTTTGAATTAATATTTTTTCAATTACTAATCTGTCAAAGTAAATTTAATTAAGATACGAGAAATATTTTTTTAGAAAACAATGATAATTGACGATGATTTTGGGAAAATTGAATTTGAGCAAAATGCCCGATCGAAGCATATTCGGGTTCGAATTGTTGCCGATGGATTGAAAGTGAGTATGCCATTGCATTCATCTCAAAACGAAGCACTTGCATTTATCATTTCGAAAAAATCAAGTATTTTAGCAAAACAATATAAGCTAAAGCTAAAAAAAGAAAATCATGCCTTGGAGCTAAAAGTGGGAAGCGAAATTCAGACACTGAGTTTTAAGGTAACGGTACAACTGGTGGAGCGCGAAAATGTTTTTTTTGCCTTGAAAGATGGTTTGTTAACCATTGAGTTTCCGGCTCGTGCCGATTTGCAAAGCGATGCAGCCCAGCGCAATTGCTGGAACGGAATAAATTACTTTTTGCGAAAAGAAGCGAAACGCTTGTTGCCCGGACGAACGAGTCAATTGGCTGTTAAATACGGCTTTAGTTACAACGAAATTAAAATTCAATCGAGCAAAAGTCGCTGGGGAAGTTGTTCGAGTACAAAAAGTATTAACTTTTCGTACTACCTCATGTTGCTTCCGGCACATCTGGTTGATTATGTGATACTTCATGAACTTTGCCATACAAAGGAGATGAATCACGGCGACAAATTTTGGGCATGGATGGATAACGTAACAAACAACAGCAGCAAAGCCCTCAGAGCCGAGCTGAAACGTTATAATATGCCATCTTAGAGCTTATTTAAAATCAAACTCCTACTTTTTTAATCATTATTTAAACTAAAAAATATGATTCCAACAAAACCTTTTACATTCGACCGAGTGATACGCTTACTCATAGGACTTGTAATTATTGCACTCGTATTTTTACTTGTTCAGCGTTTATCAAATGTACTACTACCTTTTTTAATTGCCTGGTTATTAGCTTATATGCTCGACCCCTTGGTTCGATTTTTTCAGTATAAATTAAAACTAAAAAATAGAATTTTATCCGTCGTAATTACGGTGCTTTTGGTAAGTGCTGCCATTGTGGGTGCATCCATTTATTTGGTCGATATTATTGGCACCGAGCTAAATAGGCTGTACGAAATAACAAGCAGGTATTCGAACGGGCTCAACATTTACGAAATTTTACCTGCCAAATGGCAAACAGAGTTTAATGCTTACTTCCTTTCGATGGATTTACACTCGGTGCTGCACAATAAAGACATACTAGAGTTCACCAAGAAAGCGGCTCCGCAGGTTTGGAATTTATTAAATGGCTCAATAAATATGCTATTGAGCCTGATGGTTGTGCTTATTATTTTGCTGTATATGTTTTTTATATTACTTGATTATGAGCGTGTAACAAATGGCATGATGAAGATTTTCCCTATAAAATACAGAACCGTAATTGCCGAAATTTTGCACGATTTGGAAGTGGGCATGAACCGCTACTTTCGTGGTCAAGCCCTGGTTTCGCTCATTGTAGGTGTGCTTTTTTCCATTGGTTTTAGTATTATTCAATTGCCCATGGCCATATTTATTGGTTTGCTGATAGGACTTTTAACCATGGTGCCTTATTTAAAAGTTGTTGCGCTTGTGCCTACTGTTTTACTTGGTTTGCTACAATCCATCGAAAGTCAGCAAAGCTTTAGCTCCATATTAATTGGCATCGCTATTGTTTTTATCGTTATTCAAGCCATTGAAGATGTAGTTATTACGCCAAGTATCATGGGACGTGTTACGGGGCTCAATCCAGCAGTGATTTTATTGGCACTTTCTATTTGGGGCTCGTTGATGGGCTTGGTGGGTTTAATTATTGCACTCCCTTTCACTACGCTAATCATTTCGTACTACAAACGATTTGTGTTAAAACACGAAGTGGATGAAGAGAATGACCCAGAAAATGAGTAGTATTTAGATAATTCTTTGATATCCTATTGGTTTTTTGCTAAATATTTGGATGTAAGCAATCCATAGTAGCTTGTAATTTCAATTTATTTGCATATTTTTGCCACAAGCAAACATTATTATACATAAATCAATACTTATATATGACAGTGCCATCCCAAAAACCTCGCAAACCCCGCAGATCAAAAGCTGCTATTGAACAAGCTGTGCTCGATGCTGTACATAGCTTGATTGAAGAAGTGGGCTTTAGCAAAGTAACTTTAACAGGCATTGCCGCTCGTGCCGAGATAGAGCCAACCGTATTTTATCGTCGTTATTCAAACCTTGATGAGTTATTTGAAATATATACGCATAAGTACGATTTTTGGTTTGCGGGTGTAGCAGAACTTATGCCACCTGATTTAAGCCCTGAAGAGAGTATGAAGTGGGTATTGACCAACTTAGCGCGCGCATTGCACAAAAACAAAGGCATGCAGCAACTGTTGATATGGGAATTATCGGACATTAATCCTATAACACGACGTACTGCAACACTACGCGAAAAAATTAACGAAAGTTTAATTAAAGAGCTTGATAAACAGTTCAATATGTCGGGGGTTGACTTAAACGTTCTGTCAGCATTAATTATCTCTGGTATTTATTATTTAATACTACACCGCGACATATCCACATTTTGCAATGTTGATTTCAACTCAAAAGCTGGACGTGCTCGACTTGAAAGTACGATTAGTCAGCTAGTTGATATTATTTTTGCATGTGTAAGACAACAACAACATGCACATATAGTACCGAAAGAAATAGCGAAAACCAATTAGTTTTTTTAATATAAAAATTACAAAAAAAAGCCTGCAAGTAGCTCACTGGCAGGCTTTTTTGTATTAAACTAAATCAGAAAGGTAAATCATCGTCTGACGGTGGTGGCACCTGCATATCGGGCGCTGGAGGCGCCGCAACTACAGTTTGCGCTTCGGCATGCTCAGGTTTTTTACCTAGCAACTCTATGCTTTCGGCATAAATTTCGGTAACATACCTTTTAATACCATCTTTTTCGTAGGTACGTGTTTGCAACTTTCCTTCAACGTAAATGGGCGTTCCTTTTTTAATGTAACGCTCAGCAATAGTAGCCAAACCGCGCCAGGCTACAATGTTGTGCCACTCGGTACGCTCAGGTATTTGAGTACCATTTTTAAGTGTTAATGCACGATCGGTGGTTGCTAACGAGAAATTGGCAACAGCTACGTCTTTGTCTAAATAACGCACTTCGGGGTCTCTACCTACATTCCCGACTAAAATAACTTTGTTTACAGACATAAATTAAATCGAATTCAAAGGGTTTAATGTGAAAAATTATCGGGTCAAAATTAGTTTTTATTTTTTAAAATGCAAGTACTTTTTTCTTCTTATTTTAAAAAATAATATTTTAAAACAATTTTAATGTATATAAATGTTACCTGCGACCGCCTCGAGTGCCCGATGAGCGGCCTTGGCTTTTGCTTGGGCCTGAAGTGGAACGAGTTGCTACGCGCGATTTCCCGTTGCGAGGCTCCGAAGCTGGCTTGGGAGTTTTGCGCCCTTCGCCCGAACCTGACTTATGACTCCCTGAACGTGGAGGACCTGCTTTAGTTGGCTTAGCTGTTTTGGTAGTAGCGCTTGGCTTTTTTGCCGATGGCTCAGCTTCGCTGCTCGAAGCGATTATTGCTTTGTTAATTTTCAGCATTTCATCGTCGCTTAGCAATCGCCACTCACCTACAGGCAGGCCTTTGAGGTTGATGTTCATAATACGAACACGCTCTAATTTTTGCACTTCGTAGCCAAAATATTCGCACATACGGCGAATTTGGCGGTTCAAACCCTGTATAAGCGTGATACGAAATACATTCGTTGTTTCGCGAGCCACCTTGCATTTTTTTGTCACCTCGCCCAAAATAGGTACGCCGTTGGCCATTCGGCGAATAAAATCATCGCTCATTGGTTTATCAACGGTAACAATATATTCTTTCTCGTGCTTATTACCAGCACGCAGAATTTTATTTACTAAATCGCCATTGTTTGTTAAAAAAATCAGTCCTTGCGATTCTTTATCAAGCCTACCAATAGGGAAAATACGTTCGTGGTAACCGATATAATCAATTATGGAGTCGCGCACACCAATTTCGGTGGTACTCACTATGCCCACCGGTTTATTAAATGCCATCACTACATATTCATCGGCTGCACGCGATTCAATTAAGTTTCCATTCAGCATCACTTTGTCATGCTTGCTCACCATATCGCCAATTTCGGCTTTACGACCATTTATGGCCACATGCCCAGTTTCAATATATTTATCGGCTTGTCTGCGCGAACACACACCTGAGTCGCTTATAAACTTATTTAAACGTATTTTTTCGGCCATAATATTGTCGTCGTTTTATTGG
>JAGNPC010000126.1 GCA_017989795.1 Paludibacter sp.
CTCCTAAGACATCATTTACAAATTCTTTTAATGCACCTGGTCGTTGTGGAAAGTTGATGATGAAATAATGCTTCAATCCTTCAAACATCAAGGATCGCTCTTTTATTTCTTCCATTCTTGTAATGTCATTGTTGCTTCCACTAACAATGCACACCACATTTTTGCCTTTGACTTGGTCTTTATAGGAATCCAAGGCTGCAATACTCAATGCACCAGCTGGTTCTACAACAATGGCTTCTTCGTTATATAATTGTAAAATTGTTGTGCAAACTTTCCCTTCAGGCACTAAGACGATGTCATCTAACGAATGTTGGCAGATTTCAAATGTTTTGTCGCCCACCCGTTTTACGGCAGCTCCATCTACAAATTTATCAATGTTCGTCAATGCAGTATTTTTACCGTTTTCCAACGATGTTTTCATAGAGGCTGCTCCTTGTGGTTCTATACCGATAAGGTTAGTTTCAGGACTCAATTGTTTAAAAACCGAAACGACCCCTGCTGCCAAACCGCCACCTCCAATTGGGAAGAATAAAAAATCAATTTTACATTTGCTGTCTTCCACAATTTCCAATCCTACAGTTCCTTGTCCGGAAATAACCAATTCATCATCAAACGGATGAACGAAAACTGCCTTATTCTTCTGGCTGAAAAGAAGGGCTTCGTTGTAGGCATCGTCAAAAGTATCACCTTTCAACACAACCTCTACATTTTCTTTTCCAAAGAGTTTTACCTGCTTTATTTTTTGTGCAGGCGTGGTAATAGGCATATAAATAACGGCTTTTATGTTCAGTTTTCTACACGCAAAAGCCACTCCTTGAGCGTGATTACCCGCACTTGCACATACAACGCCTAGTTTTATATCATTTTCGGAAAGCGAACTTATTTTATGATACGCTCCACGCAATTTGTAGGATCGTACAGGTTGTAAATCTTCCCGTTTCAAATAAACCTGAGCAGCAAATCGCTCGCTCAGGTTTTCGTTTTTCACAAGAGGCGTATGCACAGCCACACCTTTCAGGTTTTCGGCTGCCTCTTGTATTTTTGCTAAATGTATCATTTGGTTTGAGGTCTTAATTTTCGAACTTGCATTCCAGTTTGCCACAACTCACTTTGTTGTATTTCTTTGAGTTCTGCGTTGAGTTTTTCTCTGTAATCTGGCTTGCTGTTGGCTTCGATAACGATGGCTGCTTCTTTACCTGAAAGCACGTCATCATACAGTTCATTAAAAACAGGAGTGGTAGCTTCTCTAAATTTACCTTTCCAATCCAATGCTCCTCGTTGTGCAGTGGTACTGCAATTGGCAAACATCCAATCCATTCCGTTTTCGGCTACCAAAGGCATTAAACTTTGGGTCAATTCTTCTACAGTTTCGTTGAAGGCTTCACTTGGCGAATGTCCTCGCTGACGAAGCACATTATATTGAGCCTCAAAAACACCTGCGATAGCTCCCATCAAAACGCCTCGTTCGCCAGTCAAATCGCTGTATACTTCTTTTTGAAATGTGGTTTCAAACAAATAACCAGAACCGATAGCGATGCCTAATGCCAATGCTTTTTCTTCAGCTTTTCCGGTTGCATTTTGAAAAACGGCATAACTGGAATTTAAACCTTGCCCTTTTAAAAATAATGTTCTTAACGAAGTTCCCGAACCTTTGGGAGCCACCAAAAACACATCTACATCTTTAGGTGGCACGATACCTGTTTTTTCATGAAAAGTAACGCCAAAACCATGTGAAAAATACAGGGCTTTTCCTGTTGTCAAATTTTTTTTCATCGTTTCCCATGCTTGTATTTGCCCTGCATCTGATAATAAATTCATGAGTAAAGTGCCTTTTTCGCAAGCGGTTTCCACTTCGAAAAGAGTTTCATTTTCTACCCAACCATCAGCAAGTGCTTTGTCCCAACTCTTTGTCCCTTTTCGTTGTCCTACAATTACTTTTACGCCATTATCTTTCAAATTTAAGGCTTGTCCCGGACCTTGCACGCCGTATCCAATGACTGCAACAGTTTCGTTTTTTAATATTTCTCTTGCTTTCTCTAATGAAAACTCTTCTCGTGTTACGACATTTTCCATTACGCCGCCAAAATTTAATTGTGCCATTTTATATTGTATTATTTTTTTTAATTGATTTCTAATTCTTTTAAATAAGTACTTAATTCTTTCATTGGTTTGGTAACTGCTACTCTTCCTGAGCGGGCAAATTCCAGAATACCAAAGGGTTTCAATTTCTCAAATAAAACCTGTGTATCTGCTTTGTGCCCTGTTTTTTCAATGACGATAAAATCGGGATCTACGGTGAGAACTTTGGCACTATTTTCTCTAACCACTTGCTCTACATTGTTGGATTTAAGTTCTGTTGTTTTGATTTTATATAACGCAATTTCCTGATGTACTACTTCATTATCTTCGTGTACAAAGGCTTTCAGAACATCAATTAATTTGTCGATTTGCCCAACAACTTTATCTATTTGTTCTCTGTTTGTTCTCAAAACGATAGTGTAACGGTGCACATTTTTAACCTCTGTTTCAGAAGCGGTGATGCTGTCAATATTCAAATGTCGTCTTGTAAATATGATGGTGATGCGGTTGAGCATTCCGATTGTATTTTCCGTAAATATGGATACGGTAAATGTTTTGTTCATTGTTTCCATTTTATCCGTTTTATAATTATTGTAATCTTATTTCAGCTACCGAAGCACCTGTTGGCACCATCGGAAAAACATTATCTTCTCTGGCAACTTTCACTTCCAACAGGTACGCATTTTCTGTGTTTAAAAGTTGGTCTAATGCGTTGTTCAAGTCCTCCTGTCTTTCAACTTTTTGACCTTTGATGTTGTAAGAGGCTGCCAAAGCCACAAAATCAGGACTTTGAATGTCGGTAAACGAATATCTTTTTTCAAAGAACATTTGTTGCCATTGCCTCACCATTCCCAAATAACCATTGTTTAAGATGATGATTTTCACGCCGATATTATTCTGCATCATGGTTCCCAATTCCTGCAAGGTCATTTGAAAACCACCATCTCCAATGATAGCTACGACTTGTTTTTCCGGATTTGCCATTTTTGCTCCAATAGCGGCTGGAAGTGCAAAACCCATCGTTCCCAATCCGCCAGATGTAACATTACTTTTGGTTTGATTATACTGATAGAACTGTGCCGCCATCATTTGGTGCTGTCCCACATCGGTTACAACGATTGCATTGCCCTTGGTTTTTTGAGAAAGTAAATCAATCACCAAATCCATTCTCAGTTCATCTGAAAATTCCTTTTCTCTATTTTCTGAAAGTACCTGTAATTCCTTTTGCTTCGCTTGATGAAATTCATCCAACCAATTTTGATGAGTTTGTTTTTCTACCAAATCTGCTAAAACGGTTAGTGCTTCTTTGGCATCGGCTACAACAGGAGCATCGGCTTTTATGATTTTATTGATTTCGGCAGTGTCTATATCAACATGAACCACTTTTGCTTGTGTTGCATACCGGGAAACATCACCTGTAACACGGTCGTCAAAACGCATTCCCACGGCAAGCAACACATCGCACTCATTGGTTTTTACATTGGGTGCATAATTGCCATGCATGCCTACCATTCCAACAAATAAAGGGTGATGACTTGGAAAAGCTCCTAATCCCAAAAGCGTAGAAGCCACCGGAATACCCGTTTTTTCAACAAAATCCAATAGTTCTTCTTCCGCATTGGAAAGCATAATTCCTTGTCCGACAATCATCAAAGGTTTTTTTGCCTCGTTCAATAAATTTGCCGCCACTTGCACTTGTTCTACATTCAATTTTGGTTTTGGCTGATAACTTCTGACAGAGTTACATTTCTGATAAGAAAACTCAATCCCTTCAAACTGAGCATCTTTGGTGATGTCCACGAGTACTGGACCAGGACGACCAGATGAGGCAATGTAAAATGCTTTCGCCAATGTTGTTGCTATGTCTTCTGCTTTAGTTACCTGAAAATTCCATTTGGTTACTGGCATCGAAATACCCATGACATCGGTTTCCTGAAAAGCATCCGTTCCCAAGAGGTGAGAAGCCACTTGTCCGGTGATGCAAACCAGTGGAGTAGAATCGATTAAAGCATCGGCTAAACCTGTAATTAAATTGGTAGCTCCAGGGCCCGACGTAGCAAATACAACCCCTATTTTCCCTGAGGTTCTGGCATATCCTTGAGCTGCGTGTATAGCACCTTGCTCGTGTCGTGTCAAGATGTGATTTACTTCTTCAAGATGATGAAACAAGGCATCATAAATTGGCATGATAGCACCGCCCGGATAACCAAATATCGTTTTTACTCCTTCAGCTTTCAGGCTTTGTATCACCGCTTCTGCACCTGTTATTTTTAATTCCGTTGTTTTCATTTTTTAATTATTTATCGGTTACACACCCCAATGAAGCACTCGAAACGCATTGTGCATATTTGTACAAAACCCCTTTACTTGCTTTCAATGGAGGTTGTTTCCATGCTGCTTTTCGTTTTTCCAATTCCTGTTCAGGTACTTTTAAATTGATGGTATTATTTTTGGTATCAATCGCAATTAAATCTCCATCATTTACCAAGGCAATGGTTCCGCCTACAAAAGCTTCCGGCGTGATGTGTCCTACCACAAAACCGTGTGTTCCACCCGAAAATCTACCATCGGTGATTAAAGCCACTGAATTTCCCAATCCTGCACCCATAATGGCGGAAGTAGGTTTTAGCATTTCGGGCATTCCCGGTCCGCCTTTTGGTCCACAATAACGGATTACTACTACATTACCGGGTTTTACTTCTCCGTTTCTCACACCATCAATCACTGCATATTCATCGTCAAATACTTTGGCTGTTCCTTCAAAATAATCGCCCTCTTTGCCACTTATTTTAGCTACACTTCCCTCGGTAGCTAAATTTCCGTAGAGCATTTGCAGATGTCCATTTGCTTTCACTGGATTTTCCAATGGAAGAAATACTTCCTGACCTTCGGTTAAATCTTCCACAGTTTCCAAATTTTCAACAATTGTTTTTCCTGTAACAGTTAAACAATCTCTATGTAATAAGTTGTGTTTCAATAAATATTTCATTACTGCTGGAACACCACCTGCTTCGTGCAAATCTTCCATGAGGTATTTTCCACTCGGTTTTAAATCTGCTAACACTGGAACACGGTTACTTACCTTTTGGAAATCATTCAAAGTCAATTCCAAATCCACCGAATGTGCCATTGCTATCAGGTGCATTACGGCATTGGTAGAGCCGCCCAAAACCGTTACCATGGTCATGGCATTTTCAAAGGCTTTTCGGGTCATGATGTCTTTGGGCTTAATGTCTTTTTCCAACAACACTTTGATGGCTTTTCCTGTATCAAAACATTCCATTTTTTTATTGCTGCTCAACGCAGGATTGGATGAACTGTAAGGTAAACTCATTCCCAAAGCTTCAATAGCCGAAGCCATCGTATTTGCTGTGTACATACCGCCACAAGCACCCGCGCCAGGACAAGCGTTTTTGATTATACCTTTGTAATCTTCATCGGAAATGGTGTTGCTGAATTTTTTACCTAAAGCTTCAAAAGCTGAAACGATATTGAGCGATTCTCCTTTCCATTTTCCAGAATGGATCGTTCCTCCATAAACCATGATTGCAGGACGATTTAATCTTCCCATGGCGATGATAGAACCAGGCATATTTTTATCGCAACCTACTACCGCCAATACTGCATCGTACCATTGGGCACTCACCACCGTTTCTATGGAATCGGCAATCACATCTCTGGAAACCAAAGAAAAACGCATACCGTCAGTTCCGTTTGAGATACCGTCACTCACACCAATGGTGTTAAATATCAATCCTACTAAATCCTCTTGTTGCACACCAGCTTTTACTTCTTTAGCCAAATCGTTGAGGTGCATGTTGCAGGGATTTCCTTCGTAACCCATACTCACAATTCCCACTTGTGCTTTTTGCAAATCGTCTTCGGTTAAACCTATTCCATAAAGCATGGCTTGTGCTGCAGGTTGGGTTTCATCTTGTGTGATGGTTCTACTGTATTTGTTGAGTGTTTTCATTAGTTTAAATTGAGCTGTTTTAAAGGTTCTCGTACCAAAAGTGAATAAGCATCTTGAAGTTTTTTACCTAAGGAATCATTCCAGTTTTTTGGAAATTGATAAGTGTCCACCGATAATATACCCACTACCTCGGCAGCCGTTCCGCAG
>JAGNPC010000128.1 GCA_017989795.1 Paludibacter sp.
TACTAAACCAAGTGCTTGAGGTGTTCTTGCAACATAATCCAAAACTTCTGAATTTGTAGTCTGAGCATTCAAATTTGTTGAAATTGGCAAACCTCCACAAACCGAATCAATAGCATAGCGCACTGTACTTGAATTTGGATTATCGAAAACTGTTACAATTTTGCCTAGCTTTGAATTTGGAAAAATCTGATTCCAATTCGTTATTTTACCAGTTAAAATCCTACGTAATTGATCCACGGTAATTAACGAATCTGGATTCGAATTATTGACAACTAAAGCAATAGCATCGGATGCTAAACGATATAACCGAGGTTGAAACTTGCGAGCATGCAAAGATGCTATTTCCTTTTCGCTTAGTGGACGAGTAGTAATAGCCATACGAACACTATCCTTGAGTAAAAGTTCGATTGCATTTCCCTCTGTAGTAAAAATGGGAACAATGCCCGCTTTTGGTGTAACAGATTCGAAAACCGTAATCTCGTCTTCCAAAATAGGTGCAAAAGTCTCATCAATAGCCACCTGAATAACACCTTCGGTTAAGGTATCTGTATATTTATCCTTTTTTTCACGCACGCATGAAAAAAAGGATAATATAACTACAGAAGTTAAAAGGTAAATCAATTTTATATGTTTACGCATATATAACTACTAGTTTTGCAATTTAAAGTTTACAGGTAATGTAAACCAAACGGAAACATTTTCGCCGTTTTGTTTTCCAGGAATCCATTTTGGCATTGATTTCACTACGCGTATAGCCTCTTTATCCAAAGAACTATCAACAGAGCGAACAACCTCAACACGTTCGACAAGACCCTTACTTGTTACAACAAAACGAACAATAACCCTACCTTGCACACCATTTTCTTGTGCAATCACAGGATATTTAACATTATTTCCCAAAAACTGAAATAAAGCCTCATCCCCACCAGGGAAAGTTGGCATTTGTTCAATAACTTCAAAAATCTTCTCTTCTACTTCTTGTGTTACTGCCACTTTCACGTCGGCAATATCAACACCAGCCTCTTCATTATTGCCTTTTACATCGGCAATAGAGATGGCTACTTTCGTTTCGTTAAGTTCTTCTTGACTTTTTATTTCGTTTTCTTCATTCACCTCTTCGTCTTTTTTAATTACTGGAGCTACGAATTTTATCGAGCTCTTAACCTGAGGAGGTGGTTCCATATTTACAGGTTTTTTAATTTCCTGTTTTACCTCTGCTGCTTTATCTAATTTTGATAAAGTTGTAACCTCGGTTACCACTTCACGTTGATTAGATTTAGCTATTTCAATTAATTTGGGGATACTAAAACCGATAATTGCAATAATTGCAATGATTATAATTGCCAGATTATGACGTTTGCCAGATTCTTTACGCAACACATAAGCCCCATAACTTTTATTCTTACCTTCAAAAATGAGCTCAAGCCATTCAAGGGTAGTTAAATCAATTTTCGACATACTTTACTGATTTTTTATGCAAATTAATTTGCTTGTCCCTGTGCTACAGCACCATTTGATTCCTTATTTCGAATTAAAAGCCTATCGCCAGCCGAAATAGTATCAATAACATACTTTCCGATATTGCAAATTTGCATTTCGTCGAGCACATCAACTAAGTTTTCGTACGTAGCACCATCTGTAGCTTTTATAATAACTACAGGTGTATTTTTACCATTTTTAATTCGAGAAGCTCTTGCCGAAAAGGTGTCTTGTGAAATTTTCAAATCGATTTTTTCCTTTTTAAGCAATTGAATTTTCGAGTATGCATCTTGATTGCGAAGAATCAAAAGCGAACGAATACTATTTTGATTTTTAGCATCATAAGATAATGTTTTCAAAGAATTGTAATTTTTATAATCAGGTTGCCCTGCAAAATAATACAATTTATTATCCTTATCTAACAAAACTGTCAACGCTTTAGAAGCCTTAACCTCCGATTGTTGATCCTTACTTACGTTTTTGTCGTTACTCGGCATACTGAGCTCCATTGTTTGTGGCTTACTAAGCGAAGTAGCTAACATAAAGAAAGTGATTAAGAGCATGTTCATATCCACCATGGGTGTAAAATCAACATGTACGCTCATTTTCTTTTGTTTACTACCGCCCTTTTTCTTTTTGCCGCCACCCTCATTACTTTGAATTTCTGCCATTTTAATTAATTTGAGTTTTCCTTTAGGGCTGTAATTAAATTATATCTATTTTCTCTTAGATCCTGTAATGAAGACATCACCTTTTTAATAACTTTATAGGGTGTTTGACGATCGGCCTTGATAGCAATACGCAAATCAGGGTTTGCTGCACGAGCACTTTTAACCCATATTTTAAACTGATTATCAACACTATCGGTAGGCACACCATAATTCATTAAAAGTGCATCCTGCTTTGCAGTTTCTAGAGCAAGAAAGGCTTTCATGTCTGCTACTGGAACACCAAAAGTTTGTAACTTTTTAAATTTAGTTACTTCTTCAGCTGTAAATTTCACTCCATACTCCTCACCAACCGTCTCTAACACATCTACCATATCATCCTGTTTGTCGAGGCTTAAAAATACCTTTCCTTTCGGATCAATTAAAATTTGCAGAATATTTGATTCTGGTATTTTAATTTCAGAAACTGAGGCAGGTGTCGACACCTGAACAGGCTCCTTTTGTACAAAAGTAGATGTTAACATAAAGAACGTAAGCAAAAGCACAGTAACATCGCTCATGGCAGTCATGTCGATGGTTGTACTTTTCCTCGCAACTTTAACTTTTGACATATTTACTGTATTTGATTATTTGTGTGAAGCCGCAAATGTACTAACAATACTGAAACCAACTTCGTCAATACAATAAGTAATACTATCAATACGGCTAGTAAAGTAATTATAAGAAACAACCGCTAAAGCACCAGTAGCAATACCAAATGCAGTGTTGATCAAAGCTTCAGAGATACCTTGTGAAAGAGCGATAGAGTCAGTACCACCAGCACCTGCTAAAGAAGCAAACGAACGAATCATACCGATTACAGTACCTAAAAGACCCATAAGAGTACCTAAAGTAGTAATAGTAGCGATAATTGGTAAGTTTTGACTTAACATAGGTAATTCAAGAGCAGTAGCCTCTTCAATTTCTTTTTGAATGGCAAGAATTTGTTGCTCTTTTGATAAAGATGCATCTTTTTCAACTTGCTCATATTTTGTTAATGCATTAGCAACAACATTACTTACAGAACCTTGTTGTTTTACACAGATAGCTTTTGCGTCAGCAATTTTTCCAGCCGATAAAGCTGTATTAATTTCATGAACAAATTTTGTTAGATTACCTTTACCTTCGGCTTTTTTAATAGCAAAAAAACGTTCTACACTCAATGCTAACACGGTTAACAATAATGTTTGAATAATTGGTACGATAATACCACCTTTGTAAATCATACCAAGAAAATTCCCATCAAGTGGGTGATTGTTTGGATCATTGTTTACGAAGTTGGCCGGATTACCTAAAATAAAATAATAAATTGCGATAGCTAAGCCCAAACAAGCTAGCATAATCATACTAGATGAGTTAACACCCTTAACTTTGTTTTTTTTAATTTTTTCCATGATTTTTTTTACGAAAATTGTTGTTTAATTTAATTTGCAGCAAACAGAAAGATTTCATAATAGGTTTATGTTAAAACTAGCTCAAAAAAAAATAAAAAACTAAGAATCTTTATTTCATACTACTAGTGAAACTAGAGAAAAAATAAAGATATATCATATATCCCTTCAAAAAAGGTTTAATCCACACTAAGAAAACAACTCAAATCTCAATAAAAGCAAAACAATAATAATTTCTCTCAAAACAATAAATTGTTTGAAAATCATTAAGTAGATAGAACAATTTTCGACAATTGATTTATTTACTATAAAATAATAGATTGAGGAGTCAACAAAATAACTAGACTAACTAAATTATAATAATAATCTAGGTAATCAAAGTACATAGACAAAACTGATAAAAACCATTTAGATTTCTAAGTGCATAAGCCTGGTGATATGAAGTGCGGATAGACTGATAAACACAGTGATAGAGATGTGTGTCGTATAAAATTTTATAAACATGAAAATTTTGGGAAGTATTTTGATTAACTGGAATCACATTTGACACTTGTAAGTTTTCATTCGCCATACATGAAACAGGATTGTCATTATCGCACACAAGCACTAATTCAAGGTCTTGCCCATAACCTTTAATTAACACATCAGATATCGCAATATTTACAATACTTGTAAAAAAAGAAAAAAGAAAAACAAGTATAAATATAAAAGCAGTAAAAAATTTTATAGTTTTCACAAAATGAATTATTAACTTCAACAAAACTCAAAAAAAAAACTTTAAACTAATGTTTTGAACGCAATAATAACATGATAAATAAACAAATCTAATGACCTATTTGAACGAGAGAACACTAAATAAGAAATCGGCGGCAAAGTTAGTAAAAAACGTGATTAAATACAGCCCCACATAAATTATTAATATAGATTAACAAGTAAGATAATGAATGAATAGATTTAAACTAAGGTTTTTGAAGCAAGAAAGCTTAGGTACAAAAAAAAATACTATATTTGCACCTCGTTTGAAAAAATTGAAAATTATTAATGTTTTATCTTTAAAATAAAAATTCCATGCAAAACAAAGGAATAGTCAGGATTTTTGCTGTAGCACTAACGCTAGTGTGTCTGTTTTACCTGTCCTTTACTGTTGTAACTAGTACCTATAATCAAAAAGCGAAAGAATTTGCAGCAGGGGACAGAATGAAAGAATTCCAATATTTGGATTCAGTTGCAAATGAAAAAATTTGGTTAGGCTACACGCTTAAAGAGTGTCGCGAAAAAGAGATTAATCTTGGGCTCGACCTTAAAGGAGGTATGAACGTAACATTGGAGGTTTCAGTAGCCGACATTATCCGTTCACTATCTGGCAACAACACCTCACCAAACTTTGTTAAGGCTATTGAGTTAGCTACAGAACGCCAAAAAACAAACAGTCAGGTACAATACCTTGATTTATTTGTACAGGCTTACAAGGAGCTTGATCCAAATGCGAAACTTTCAACCATTTTTAGCACTTTTGAGCTGAAAGAAAAAATTTCGCTAAACACTTCAAACGAAGATGTTATAAAAACGCTAGAAGAAGAAATTGATGGTGCTATAAGCAACTCGTTCAATGTGCTTCGTACACGTATTGACCGCTTTGGTGTAGTACAACCCAACATTCAACGCGACAACAACAATACCGGTCGTATCTTAATTGAGCTACCAGGTATAAAAGAACCTGAGCGAGTACGTAAACTATTACAGGGGTCAGCCAATTTGGAATTTTGGGAAACCTACGAACTTGGCGAAATTTACGCTAACCTTGTAGAAGCTAACCGTGTAATTTCAACGCTTGGAAACGCAACAGCAGTTGTAGACACTACAGTAACAGCTGCAACTCCAACTACTACAACTGCGGCAGCAGCAACAGCAGCTCCAGCAGCAGTGAACAAAGCCGACAGCCTTAAAGCGGCTCTTACAAAAAAGACAGTAGCTAAAAGCGATACTGCTAAAATGAGAGAAGCATTTGCCAAAGAGAATCCATTATTTTTCCGTTTACAGATAAACGCTCAAGAGGGACAAATGGGACGTGGACCTGTAGTTGGTATGGCACATAGCAAAGATACGGCTCAAATAAACAGCTATTTTGCAACTAAACAAGTAAAAGAAACACTTCCACGTGACCTAGCAATGCGCTGGACAGTAAAAGCGATTGATGAGAAAGGCGAAATATTCCAATTGATTGCAATAAAAATTACAAGCAGAGATGGAAAAGCTCCACTTGAAGGAAATGTAATCACTGACGCTCGTGCTGACTTTAGCCAAGGTTCAGCTTATGCTAATGTAAGCATGACAATGGATCAAGAAGGTTCAAAAGTATGGGCACGTATGACTAAGGATAATATAGGTAAATCTATAGCAATTTCGCTAGATGGATATATCTATTCTTTCCCTACTGTAAATACTGAAATTACAGGTGGTAGTTCGCAAATTACAGGTAACTTTTCAGTTGAAGAAGCAAAAGACTTAGCAAACACATTGAACTCGGGTAAAATGCCTGCACCAGCACGCATTGTACAAGAAGATGTTGTAGG
>JAGNPC010000129.1 GCA_017989795.1 Paludibacter sp.
TATTTTCGAGCAACTAAAGCTTTGGCATGGCAAAACGGGTAATTAACTTCGAAGAATCACCTGCATAAACACCTGACAGAAAAGGATCTACTGCATAATCCAAAAAACTCTGACCCATACGGCGAACCACTAACTCCGAAAGTGATTCATCTGGATATCCACCTTTGGGGCGAAAAGGCTCCCCTAAAATGCGAAACTTATCGTACCAGCTAAAAAGTGGCGTTCCAACTGCCGAAAGCAAACCTGATGGCAGTGCATGCCAACGGCTTTTCTTCCAAATATAGCGCTTCTTGGCACTTTCGTTAGCCGTTTGAAGTGTGCAATTAGAACTTAAATCCTCCAGCAATTCCACCAACTCCAACGAACCAAGTACACCGGTCGATGGCCCTGTTTCATAAGTAAACCCATCCTCCGTTTTTGTATCAATTACGCCTCCAATGTGTTTGCTTTTTTCAACAATTAGCATATTTTTACCAGCTTTCTTTAAATAATATGCCAGCGACAAACCAGTAAGCCCTGCTCCTATTATAATAACATCTTTTGTTTCGGTGTTCATCATTTAGTATTTAAAAACTGTTCAAACATAGTTATCAAAATCTCATCACTATCGGGCAAAAGCACACGACAAATCTTGTCAATTTTCAATTCATTTTTTCCAAAAGGTAGCAGTTCGGTATCAATATCAAAACGCGTTTCGAGGTTTTCGTTCACAAAACTCAGCGGAACAACTATTATTTCATCAACACTTTTCTCGCTCAAAGCTTTTAAGGCGTCCACCGTATAGGGTCTTGTCCATTCTATAGGACCAATTTTCGATTGATATCCAAGCGTATAGGGCAAATTTAATTTGCTCGCAATTAATTGAGCTGAAACTTGCATTTTTTCGGCATAGGTATCACCCCTTTTTATAAACGACTGTGGAATGGCATGAGAACTGAACAAGATAGTTGGTTTTTGGTACTTTTCGGTATCAATTTTCTGTTGAATTAATCGCACCCAGTATTGTATAAATTGCTCGTTATCAAAATAATCTTCGATAAATTGAAACTGCAAATCAGGATATCTGGATTGCATACTATTTAAGGATGTTTGCACACTGCCAGTGGTTGAATAACTAGCCTGCGGATACATGGATAGGATCGTAATACTTCGTATTCCTGATTGATAAAGTTCGGCAATCTTTGTTTCGATAAAAGGTTCTGAGTAGGAATAAACAGCTTCTACATGCACTTCGTTCTCCAATTTCAGTTTTAAATCCTCCGCCATCTTTTTCATCGAACGTTGCAAAGGTGAACCACCAATTTGTTCGTACTTTATCCACGATGACTTGTAACGTACATTGCTGATAACAGTTGACAATACGCTACGAACCAGAGTTGGTGCATAAATGATGGCCTTGTCGTTAAACATGCGTTTCAAAAACACTTTCATATCCGGCTCAGATATGGGTGCACCCATATTGGCTAAAAGTACTGCTTTCATTCTAAATAGTATTTGAGTATTGACTCTCTTTCATTTCAAAAGCAGGATCGAAGGCCACTGCTACGTTTCGAACAATCATCATTCCTTGCGCAGTCACACTCAGTCTATCATCATCCAATTCAATTAACTCATCTGATAATAAAGAAACTAGCCTTGTTCGATCGAAATTAGTGATAGCCAAAAATTCTTCTTTTGTACAATCAAATCTCTTGGCCATTTCATCAAAATTCAATTCCCCATTACACATAACTTCGTTGATAGTATCTCGAATAATAATCTCATTTTTTGATAGCACATAACCACGTTCAACCGCAAAACTTCCCGACTCAATGGCATTTATATACGGTGCATATTGTTTGATATTTTGAGCATAAGCACCATTCAACTGACTTATACCCGAAGCTCCAAACGCATAAACTTGTCCGGTAGTTTTGCGTGTGTTATAACCCTGAAAGTTTCGTTGAAGCATTTTTGTTTGCTTGGCTATGGATAAATCATCGTCGCGAAGGGCAAAATGATCCATACCAATTACGTCGTAACCATGCGCCGAAAGTTCGTTGATAGCATATACCAACATTTCCAACTTCTCATCCGGTGTTGGAAAACGGTGATGTTCCATCAATTTCTGCGATTCATTAAACCACGGAATGTGCGCATACGAAAAGGTGGCAATCCGATCTGGTTTTATTTCAATAATCTGTTTAATATTTTCCTGAAAACTTTTAATGGTTTGAAGCGGTAATCCATAAACCAAATCAAGATTCACCCCTCTAAATCCACGTGCTTTTATATACTTCAACATTTCATCAACAGGATGCTTTGGCGCATTTCGGTTGATGGCCTGCAACACATCAGCATGAAAATCCTGAATACCCAAACTCAACCGATTGAACCCCATTTCTTTCAACACATCTACATCCTCAAAGTTAAGATATGCCGGACTACATTCCATAGCAATTTCGGCAAAATCAGCAAATTGAAACTCTTGCTTTAGCACATCCATAACTTGTTTCACGTACTGCAAATTTATCGAATTTGGCGTACCACCTCCCCAGCTAACCTGAGTCACAAGCCGCTCTTTATCAATAGCATTAGCCACCATTCTTATCTCTGCGATTACGGCCGATATATATCTTTTAATAATCTCTTCGGATTGCGACAATGCCGTATTGCATCCACAAAAATGACAGCGTTGAGTACAAAACGGGATGTGAATATAGATGGATATATTTTGAGGTTGAGCCTCATTCGACAGCTTTATATGTTTCAAATAATGGCTATTTTCAAACGAAGAATTAAATGCTGTTGCCGGCGGATAACTTGTGTATCGTGGAACCGCAATATTGTATTTTTCAAAGAGGGAACTAGTTATTTTCATGCGTTTAATTTCTTAGGAAAAGCATATAGTAAAATGAGAAAAACGATAGTCGACATAACCACTTCGGCAGTAAACAAGCCACCGTAACCAAGTTCGTGAGCTATTTTGCCACTGGCTGTAGCCACCAGCAAGCTTCCAATGTGCGTAATTACAATCTGTATCGTAAAATCGGTTCCTTCGCGCCCTTTACGTACAGCATCCATCGAAATGGTATAAATGCCTACAGTAGAAAAGCCATAAGCGCCCCACACAAGTGCAATACCAATATACAGAGCAAGTTGCGAAGGTTCAATTCCTGCCAAATACCTAAAGTAGAAGCCTGACGTTAAGTTTAAAACTAAAAACAAAAATAAGGCTGTACGTCGTGATATTTTTCGCATCAGAAAACCACCAACCATGGATGATAAAGCGGCCGTTAACGTACCAAAAATACCCGACATAAAAGCTATTTCCTTTACATTATAACCTAAATCGACCAAATAAGGTTTAAGCATCGTCATTATTCCAATTATTCCCGAATAGTAAAACACCAAAACCAAAATCTGTTTGGTTTTTCCTTTTTGTTTGAAAAACGACAAAATATCTTTCAGCGTAACACGTTCCTTTTCAATATTTTCGGCTGGTATTTCGCGTTTCGACATAAACAATGGCGCTACAGCCACCAACACAAACACCGAGAGCATAATCAACACGTTGGACCAACCGTAATAGTGGTAAGCAACGAGCAGAACGCCTGTGCCAAAAAATGAACCTACAAAGCTCCCACCCGACTGCATGCTATTCCCTAAACTTCGTTCTTTCTTTTTGAGCGACAAAATGGCATAAATATCCACTGCAATATCTTGAGTAGCCGATGCTATAAAAGCAATAACAACCAAAAAGATAATCAGTTTAAAATCAGTTTGTAAATTAAAAAATGCTATGGAGAAAATAATTGCGGCGTAAAACAGTTCCGAAATTAATATCCAGCGTTTTAATTCCTTGGTACTACGGGCTTTATTATCTACCAGTGGCGCCCACAGAAACTTCAAGGTCCAAGGCAGTTTTACTAACTGCAAAAGTCCTATCGACGACAACGAATAGTTCTCCTGACGCATAATGACAGGTACTACCGTTGAGAAAAAACTCATCGGTATGGACTGTGCAATATACAAACTGAATAGCACTGGAAATTTATGCCAATTTTTTTCGCTCATGTAATTAGAATTTTAATGCCAATTTGGCTCCAACTTGAAGTGGTTTACCTGATTGTGCAAAATCTTTAGATGTTTTAAAATAATACGCAATGTAATCGGTTGAGCTTAGGTTTGTTCCCCAAATATCTAACTGAATATTCTTACGAATAAAGCTAATACGTGCATCAATCGTATTATAATAATCTTGTTTTGCAGCATTTGCATCGTTCCAATACAAACTTCCTACACCTTTGTAAATAACATTGAATACCACTTTATCTAATAAATCAGGTTGACGAACAACTACTGTTTTGCGTAATTGAGCCGAAACAGTATGACGCGGAACATAAGGAATGTAATTACCAGAATAATCAACTGTACCTTTATCATCAACTTTATATATATACTCTTCAAACTTTGCATAAGTATATCCATAAGCCGAAATTAACTCAAAACCATAAATGGGCGCTGTAGATGCTGCAAGCTCAAAACCTTTACTTTTCGAATGTCCTGCATTCTTCAACATTGTTCCTCCAGTACTTATAGGCCGTGTAACTTGTTGGTTTTTCCAGTCAATCAAAAATAAAGAAGCTTCAACAAACAGTTTTGAATTAAATAATTCTGATTTAGCACCAAGTTCATAATTCCAACTATATTCTGGCTCGAATGTCAAATCGTTATACGATTGAAAAGTATTGTTAAATCCTCCTGTTTTGTAACCTTTCGAAACTGTAGAATAGATATTTGTATTTCCTAATTTGTAATTGATCGAAAATTTTGGCAAAAATTGTAGTGAATTTAGCGAGTTATAGGAAGTATCCTTTTTATTAAAAACTTTTTTCGATACCATCAATATTGAATCATGCTTATAATCCAACTGATCGGCCTCTCCCTCTATTCTTAACCCTGCCGAAAGCTCCAAATTTTTAATCGGAAAATCTTTTACTGTCGATTGATGAAAAATCGCTCCACCCGCTATAATATGGTCGTATGTTTTATCATTTGTATATTTTACATTGTTTTTCGTTTTGTAATAATCAACTAAAACGCGTGTATCAAATTGTTGAACAAAACCTGACGCCCCAAATAACCAACGATATTTTTTGTCATTCTTCGATTTAATAATAAATTCCTCCGAAAGCATTTGTTGCTTTTGTTTTTGTGTTGCATAAGCTACTGAATCACGCGTAAAATCCTGATCAATATACTGATTATCATTTAAGTATTGATAAGATGTGGTCGATGTTATATCAAACTTTTCCCCTTTGTATTTAATTAAAAATGCATCCGAAACCAATTGTCTATCATAACCACTTTTTTGATTGTAGCTTATCTTACCCACCGAATCGTTGGCTGGATAATACAAGGCATACGGATATCCTCCCTGCTTGCTATTTTCGTAGCTAACAATGTTTTCAACCGAAAAGCGTTCGTTTACCAACCAAATCAATCTATTTCTAAAGCCGTACGAATCAAGCACATCCACTTTTTTATTTGTAAATGAATTTGTAAAAAATCCATCGTTGTGACGGTAGTTTACAGCCAACGACCAAGCAAATTTATCGCTCGGTTTAGCATAATGTGCAGCATTCACAAGATAGCTTCCGTAACTAGCAGCTTGCAAAGTAAGGTTTGTACCTTGATAATTTAGTGGAGATAATGTTCGGATATTAACGATACCACCCATTGTATTTCTCCCATACTCAGTACCTTGAGGCCCTCGAAGCACTTCAATACGACTAAGGTCGAAGAAATCGAAATTAAATGCAGC
Source organism: Paludibacter sp. (assembly GCA_017989795.1). Classification (GTDB taxonomy): domain Bacteria; phylum Bacteroidota; class Bacteroidia; order Bacteroidales; family Paludibacteraceae; genus Paludibacter. The sequence continues at coordinate 5,807 of JAGNPC010000129.1, forward strand.
CTTCTCAAAATAAGGCACATTATCCACATACAACCCTACCGAAGGGGCATTGATACGTGAGCCAATACCACGAATATAGATGGGTGAAGTCAATTTGGATCCGTAATCGGGCATAAAAAGATTGGGTACTGTTGACGTTACATCCGTCAATGTATTTAAACCCAAAGATTCAATTTGCTTAAAGTTAAGCAGCGTAACTGAATTGGAAATTGCCTTTAACTTTGTTTCGCTACGCGAAGCCTCTACCACTAATTCGTTAAGTGCAATAGAGTCAAGCTTTTCTGTAGGCTTGGTATCAGCAAATAATTGTAAATTTAAAAGAACAGTGCTTGTG
>JAGNPC010000130.1 GCA_017989795.1 Paludibacter sp.
TACTTACATTTATGTATTTGGATGCGCCTGCTTCTCGCGATTCTGCCCTCATGTTGTTTCGCGCCGATACAGTTTGGTATGCTCCTTTTAAGATACATTATGCAGTGGGCGTTGATGGCGTTTCGGTAGCAATGATCATTCTTACCTCCATCATTGTGTTTACAGGTGTTTTTGCCTCGTGGCGCATTGACCCATTACCGAAAGAGTATTTCTTGTGGTTCTTTTTGTTAACCATCGGTGTGTATGGATTCTTTATTTCCATCGATTTATTTACCATGTTTATGTATTACGAAATTGCATTGATACCGATGTATCTGCTTATCGGAATATGGGGGACAGGTAAAAAAGAATATGCTGCTATGAAGTTGACTTTAATGCTTATGGGCGGGTCAGCATTCTTATTAGTGGGTATTTTGGGAATCTATTTCTTTTCGGGTGCCGAAAGCTTAAACATTTTAGACATAGCACAAAAAAGCATACCGTTGTGGGCACAATACTATTTATTCCCACTTACGTTTGTAGGCTTTGGTGTGTTGGGTGCCTTATTTCCTTTCCACACTTGGTCGCCCGATGGTCACGCCTCGGCGCCTACAGCTGTTTCCATGCTCCATGCAGGGGTATTGATGAAATTGGGTGGATACGGCGCCTTTCGTGTGGCCATGTATCTGATGCCCGAAGCTGCTCACGAAATGGCTTGGATCTTTTTGATTCTTACAGGTATTAGTGTGGTTTATGGCGCATTTTCGGCAGTGGTACAAACCGACTTAAAATACATCAATGCCTATTCGTCGGTAAGTCACTGTGGCTTGGTGCTTTTTGCCATTTTAATGATGAACGAAACAGCCATGACGGGGGCCATTATGCAAATGTTATCGCACGGATTGATGACTGCTCTTTTCTTTGCACTGATAGGTATGATTTACGGCCGTACTCATACACGCGATATCCGTTTAATGGGTGGACTGATGAAAATAATGCCTTTCCTAGGTGTGAGTTATGTGATAGCGGGTATGGCATCGCTCGGTTTACCTGGTTTAAGTGGTTTTGTGGCCGAAATGACCATTTTTGTGGGGTCGTTTCAGGATGCAAGTATGTTCAACCGTGTGCTAACCATTGTGGCTGCTTCATCCATTGTAACCACTGCGGTTTATATCTTGCGCGTAGTGGGTAAAATATGGTTTGGCAAAATTGTAGATCATCATCACGAGGAATTGACCGATGCAACTTGGTGGGAGCGTATAGCGGTTGTTACGCTTATTGTTTCCATTGTAGCCTTGGGTTCTTTGCCTTTGTGGATTTCGAATATGATACATGATAGTTTGTTGCCAGTAGTGGCTAATTTAATGAAATAAGAAATGAATTATTCAGCTTTTTTACAATTACATGATGAGCTTTCGCTGTTGGCAGTGATTGTTATCTTATTAATTTACGACATATTTGCGGGCGAAAAGGCCATGCGTCACTTCCAACCGTTGGCAGTATTGCTACTGACAGCTCATACAGCATTAACTTGCTGGCCACGTGCTCCGTTTGAAGTAGCAGGAGGTATGTATCAATACGTACCTATGCTTACTTATGTTAAGTTAATATTGAATTTAGGGACAATTATCGTCTTTTTGCAAGCCAACGAGTGGCTACAAAGCGCCGAGTCGAATATACGCAAAGGGGAGTTCTACTTCCTCACACTCTGTACCCTACTGGGTATGTATTTTATGATGTCGGCCGGACACTTCCTGATTTTCTTTATCGGAATTGAAACCGCGTCCATTCCCATGGCTACGCTTGTTGCTTTTAATAAATACAATCGCGAGTCGGCGGAGGCTGGTGCTAAATACATTCTTTCGGCAGTTTTTGCGTCGGGCATTTCACTGTTTGGTATGTCATTGATATATGGTGCAACTGGTACTTTGTATTTTAACGATCTATCCATCCTGCTAACAGGTGGCCCTCTTCAACTTATGGCCATGGTATTTTTTATGGTTGGCTTGTTGTTTAAAATTTCGGTGGTTCCTTTTCATTTTTGGACACCCGATGTATATCAAGGTGCACCTACAAGTGTCACTTCGTACTTGTCGGTTATTTCAAAAGGATCAGCTATATACATTCTTTTTGCCATTTTTATTAAAGTTTTTGTAAATATGGTGGCCGAGTGGCAATCTATTTTGTACGTATTAATCATCCTTTCCATAACCATCGCTAACTTATTTGCGTTGCGTCAGCAAAATATTAAACGTTTTTTGGCCTTTTCGTCGGTATCGCAAGCAGGTTATTTATTGCTTGCCGTTATCAGTGGTTCGGCCATTGGTATGAGTGCCATGGTATATTATGTGTTGGTGTATATGTTCTCTAACTTGGCTATTTTCGGTGTTGTTCAAGCCATCGAAACACGCTCAGGAAAGCTTAATATATCCGACTATAACGGTTTGTATCAAACCAACCCAAAGTTGAGCGTGGTGATGATGCTAGCTTTATTCTCGTTGGCGGGTATTCCTCCTTTTGCCGGATTTTTCAGCAAGTTCTTTATTTTTACAGCTGCGTTCGAGCAAGGGTTTTACGTGTTGGTATTTATTGCTTTAGTTAATACAATCATATCTCTTTATTATTATTTGATAGTTGTAAAAGCTATGTTCTTAACTAAAAGCGATGAGCCTATTGCTGCATTCCAAAGTCACAGCCCAATGAAAATTAGCTTGGTGATTTGTACCGTTGCTATTTTAGTTTTAGGGTTGATGAATGTGTTTTTTACTAAAATTGCTGCTTTTGGTTTTGGACTCATGTAATTATAAATTCAATATCATTGGTGTCCGGTAAAAATTATTATATTCCTCCCTACGGTCGGAATGACAAGTCAAACGTGGGTCTTTGGGGTTTGGGATGAAATGGCGGCGAAGCCGCCATTTCATCCCAAACCCCTGTTCACCTCCAAAATCACTGTCATCTTGAGCGAAGCGAAAGAAATAAAAAGCCGCTGTCATATCGAGATTGCGCCCCAAAAATTTTTGTGCTAAAATGTGGTAATAACATTGAAAACAAAGAATAAGTATTGAACCACAAAAGAGCACATAAGATACACAAAAGTTAATTTTCTAAATAGAAAAATTATTTCTTTTGTTTCCTTTTGTGGTTAATTTTTCAATTTTGTTATTGGTAACGAAGTGAGAGATATAAGATTTTTTTAATGCCAAAATCTTTTAGCGGACAATTCTAAATTCAATATCATATAACATGCATTAAATCAGCTTTGTATGGTTTGTGCTGGTTTTTGAGCAAATTAATCATTTTTCCTTGTTAAAAATGATTAATTTGCTCTTTTCTTTCTTTTCAAAATAACTTTAAATCCATTTTAAGGCTTGTGTTTACGGTTTTATAATTATCTTTGCAAAGAAATCTTAATAAAAAATTCGTATTTATTCTGATTTCTAATACTACTTTTTTTCGATATAGTATAACTAACAGCCAACTAGCATGATAAATAAAGCAGTGATAACTTTATTGATATTATTCAATACTGTTATTTTATTTGCGCAAAACGATGCATTAATCAAATCGGTTCGAGTTGTTTCTGATCCAAAGAAACAGTCCGAAGATGTAAATGTGTCGAAATCTAACAGTTCTACAACTAGCACCTTCAATACCGAAAACTCTGAGCCTGTACAAACTCAACAAAACCCAATTGTTGTTACGCCACAAACTGAGCTGCAAAAGTTGAACGCCATCAATATTTATAATGATCCTAATTCAAATGATCCCAATCGTTTAGCGAATTTTGATGCTCTTTTGGAGTATGTTATTATGTTCGATTTTAATAGTGCAACTGTTCGTTCGCGATTTTTTGGTACTTTAAAGCAACTTGGGCAGTTACTGAAAGATAATGATACCTTAAAACTCGAAATTCAAGGTCATACCGATAATGTGGGTGATGATTTTGTGAATGTAAAGTTCAGTGAACGTCGTGCCAATTCGGTAAAACGTATACTCGTTAAGTATGGCATTTCGGAGGAACGTTTACGCATTACAGGTTTTGGCTCAAGTGTACCTGTCGTAGGGAATACAAATAGCACTCCTGCTGAACGTGCTCAAAACCGACGTGTGGTATTTAAAGCAATTTCGGATAAAGATTTGGTGAAAGTCAATAAGATAATGGGTAAATTGCCCGAAAACGTGACCGAACGCGATATGCGAACGCTAAAAAGCACCATGAGTTACGAAAACTCAAACGATCCACTTGAAGTGAAATGGCGCTATAAATACTCCATTTTGTTTCGTTACCGTAGCTCTAGAGTGGGTACCGAATATCAGCCACTACTTCGAGCATTATCTAGTGTAATAAATAATAATTCGTGTTTGATTTTGGATATGTCGGCGCATACCGATAGTTTGAGTTCTGATGAATCGAATATGCGCTTGAGTATGAAGCGTTCGCAAGCTGTTTGGGATGTGCTCGCGTTAAATGGTGTGGAGCGTACTCGGGTTGAAGTAGCCAATTTTGGCGAAAACAAACCAGTTAATAATAGCGAAAATGCTGCTGAAGTAGCTCTCAATCGACGTGTGGCGTTTACTGTAAGCCCCAAAGGTTGTCAGTTAAATTTAGATAGCTTACTTACGCAAGAATTACTACAGACTTATAAAGGTCAAATTGGCAATCAACGCATTGTTAAATCCGATGGCAAGTTTCTGATTCAAACAGGTGCTTTTCAGTCTGAAAATTCGGCTTTGCTTATGGCTGTTAAATTAAAAGATTTTGTGCCTGATAATATCTACATCGTGCAAGAAAATGGAGTACATCGTGTAATTATTGGTTTTACAAATACGCGTGATGAGGCAATGGATGTGGCGCGATTAGTGCAAGCGTCAGGTATTTTAGCTAATCCTGCTAATAATTAAAGAAACTCGTATTTTGAAAATGCGGAATTTAAGGTGGTCAAATAAGACTGCCTTTTTTTGTGTATTTTTTAGTACTTTTGCGCCTACAAATTTTACAATTCGATTTTTATGGATTATTCAAAAATACCTTCGCCGGCTTATGTGCTCGATGAAGTTGCTTTTCGCCGTAACTTAGCATTAATTAAATCGGTGAAAGATAGGGCAGGAGTGGAGATAATATTGGCATTCAAGGCCTTTGCTATGTGGAGCGCTTTTCCTATTGTGCGCGAATACATTCCCTATTCTACCGCAAGTTCGTTGGCTGAGGCACGCTTGGCTTTCGAGGAAATGGGTAGCCCAGCGCATACCTACGGGCCAGCTTATACCGACCGTGAGTTCCCCGAAATAGTGAAATGCAGCAGCCACATTACCTTTAATTCATTGAGTCAGTTTCAACGACTTTATCCAGAAACTCAGTTTTACAATGTGTCGTGCGGACTGCGTATCAACCCTGAATTCTCGGATGTCGAAACGGATTTATACAATCCCTGTGCACCTGGCTCTCGCTTAGGTGTAGTGGCCGAATTGTTGGGCGATAAACTGCCCGATGGTGTGGAGGGTTTGCATTTTCATACCTTGTGCGAGTCTACATCTTTCGATTTGGAGCGTACCTTGGCAGTTGTCGACGAGAAGTTTGGTAAGTTTTTTCATCAGATAAAATGGTTAAATATGGGTGGCGGTCATTTAATGACCCGCGAAGGTTATGATGTGGAGCATCTTATTTCCTTATTACAAGCTTTTAAACTTAAATATCCACACTTACAGTTGATTTTGGAACCTGGTAGCGCTTTTGCATGGCGTACGGGTGTGTTGGTGTCGTCGGTGGTAGATGTGGTTGAGAACAAAGGGATCAAAACGGCTATGCTCGATGTGTCGTTTTCATGCCACATGCCCGACTGCTTGGAGATGCCTTATAAACCAGCCATTGTTGGTGCTACCGATGCAGTAGCTGGAAAGCCTACTTATCGCATGGGGGGTAACAGCTGCCTGTCGGGCGATTTCTACGGTTCGTGGTCGTTTGATGAGGAGTTGAAAATTGGCGATAAAATAGTGTTCGAAGATATGATTCACTACACGATGGTGAAAACAACCATGTTCAACGGTGTATCACATCCATCTATGGG
>JAGNPC010000132.1 GCA_017989795.1 Paludibacter sp.
GAATACTGTAGTTTGTGATAAAACTGTCGAGATTGTTGAAAATGAAAGTAGCAATGCAGTAATTATATTTTGTTTTCTTATCATGTAAAATCAGATATTTTGGATAGTTATAAAGTTTTATTCTGGCCTTGTTGCAGCAAAGTTAAATATTCCTTGTTGTGATAGTTTGAAATGTTATTTTTATTTATGAGAATATACTAGTTATGAGTCTATCTCAATTTACTGTTGTATTAGTCGATTTCATTCAACTAACTTTATCTGTTAAGATGTCTTGATTAGTGATTTTTTTTATGTTGATTATCTGACGGCTTAATAGTTGTAATTGAAATTGTTATTTCAATATAGAAAAATGCTTTAGTTATTGTTTGAAAAATTATTTTATTTTAATTCAAACCGAATTACATTACTCGATGTATAACCAGCCATATATCCTATCCCTCCGTTTATGTTGCTTAAAATCTGAGTCGGTTCCGAAAAATAATCATTAACTTTACTTGCACCTCTTGATTTTAAATAGTAATAATATTCTTCGTCAATACTTTGCAGAGTTACCAAGAGTTCTACTTTTTCTGGATTTGGAGATAACGATATTTGTTTTCCTAATTCAGTATCTAAGCTGTATTTAGGAGTACGTCTTTGAAAAAATACTTTCGGTGATGAAAAGTCTAAGGTATATGTTTTGCCATTGATTAATTCATCTGTAAAAACATTATAGGTTTCTGCAGCCATTATTGTTTCTCCTGTTATTGAACCTATTTCGGAAACGATATTCGGCGAGGTACTACTACCTAAAACAATATCATTATAATCAAGATTATACCATTTATCGACTATACTTTCCAGCACCTCTCCCCAAATTACATCATAGATGTACATTCTTTGTTGTACAATAAGTCTGTAATAGTTTTTTTTATTACCATCATCAGTAAATTTGAGTTTATAATTTATTTTATATTCGTAATCTATAGCATATACGTCATTCGGATATGTAATAAGAGGTATAACATTTGATAAGCTCATTGTTGTATCTATTGAGGTAATAACAGGTGCTTCGCAGAAATTGGTTTGAGCTGTTACTTCACCCAAATCAGGTATTACTGCCTTTATTTTAACAATGTCACTGTTCTTTGGTTTATATTTTCCCCTGTATTTTCCTTTATCAATATGATTCATTTTCTCTTGAAATGTTCCATTTATATATATTGATACATCAGCATTGGTTATGTGTTTGAAGATTAACGTGTCACTCAAGAAAAAATTACTTAAAGATAAAAAGGCAGTTATATTTGAGTCGGGGGTAATAAAGCTGTGGAGTACAATTTTAGATTCGGTAATTTGATTGTCAAATACTATATTGCTGGTACATGCACTAAATAATGTGCAACTAATAAGTATGATATGTAATAATTTGATTGATTTCATGTAAAAATAATTATTTTTAACAAGGTTGTAGAATTAATACGTTTAAACTATCAGGTTTTTAAGCCAAGTATCGTTAAAATTTATAACTGTAACTTACAGAAGGCATCACTGGAAAAAGTGTAGTCTGTGTTAAATTCTTTTTAAATACGGATCTTTGTCCTGTCGGATCGTATAATTGTTCATGAGTAATAGTAACCAAAAAGGGGTTCATGTGATTATAAACATTGTATATGCTAATATTCCATGTGCGAACTCCATGTTTCTTTTGTTTGTGAAAATTCACTCCCAAGTCAAGCCTGTGGTTTGATCCCAATCTGTAGTTGTTTCGTGAGTTAATATACGGCAATTCGTTTTTTCCATTAATATTGTAATCCAAATGAGTTTGTGGTAATTGTGTGCCATCGAAATATTGAAGCGCTAAAGTACCTCTGTTACCAGAGTTTAATATCCATGTGCCAGCAATATCAACCTTGTTGCTAAACTTATGCATCAAAACAATACTTAAGCTGTGTGGAACGTCGTATTTTGCAGGAAATTCAATCCCATTATTAATTCTGTGCCCTGCCAAGTTGAAAAGTCTTTTTGATCTGGCCCATGTATAACCAAACCAACCAGTTGTTTTACCCACATTTTTTTGGGCAAGAAATTCAATACCATAAGCACTACCTTTTCCGATACTTACTTTATCCTCCCAACCTGTGCTTGAACCCAAAAATGAAGCTCCATCTTTGTATTCAACTAAATTATTCATTGTTTTGTAATACCCTTCTATTGATAAATTCAGAATATCCTTAAAGTTGTAGAATATGCCTGCAGAGTATTGCGATGATTGCATTGGAGGAATACGTTTAGTTACAGGCACCCATAGATCGGATGGTAAGCTTATACTGCTGTTGGATAATAAATGAATGTATTGGTTCATCGAAGCATAAGCTGTTTTAATAGAAACCTTATCGTTTATTAAAAAACGAATACCAATACGTGGCTGAGGCATGAAGTTATACAATCTGTTTTGAACGAAAAATCCCGAATAATGTAACCCAACGTTTATTTCCATTCTATGGTTAATGGATATGTTGTCTTCAACATAGGCTGAAAATTCATCTGAATCAATTGGTTTATCTCCAAAGGTGGTGTCCATTTTCTGTATCATCGAATCTTTAGCAATTTGCTGTAGTACAGATACCCCGGGACGAAATGAATGTCGTGTGAAGTTAGCGCCGAATTTCACACTATGGTGTGGATTTGGTAGCCAGTCAAAATCTACTTTTAAGGTGTAATCTGAAATACCCGAATTAAAACCAATTTTTCTTTCATTAGTACTTATTGATGCAGGGTTTTCAGTTCTATTTGTAGTTTCAGTTGCTTTAGACATGTCGAAACGATATTGAGTAAACGATGCTGTTGTGTTCATAAATAGTTTGTTCGAAACAATATGATTCCAACGTAATGCTGTGATAAGGTTTCCCCAATCCCAGTCAAGTTTTAACCTTCCAATTTCTATCCCGCCATTCCCGTTGTTGTATTCGTACTGTTGCATATCGCCATAAACCACATCATCGCCCAAATAAGTGCTTAAATACAAACGATCATTGTCTGATATTTTATGGCTAATTTTCCCGTTAATGTCGTAAAAGTAATAACCAAAACTACTACCTTTAACTCCTCCGTTTTGCGATGCGGCATATTTTTCTATAAAAGGACTTGCTACCATGTCGGCATATGTTCTGCGTGCTGAAAAATTAAAGGTTGTTTTTCCTTTAACAATAGGGCCTTCCAAATTTATTTTTGAAGAAATTAAACCGATACTTGCAATGCCGTGTATTTCATTATCATTACCATCATTCATCCTAATATCAATAACCGATGATAGTCTACCTCCAAAACGAGCTGGAAAATTGCCTTTGTAAAGCGTCACATCTTTGATTGCATCTGCATTAAATACTGAAAAAAAACCAAATAAGTGATTTACGTTGTAAACAGGTACTCCGTCAAGTAATAATAGATTTTCATCTGGGCCTCCCCCTCGAACATACAATCCTGCCGAGCCTTCAGATCCACCTTTTACACCAGGCATAAGTTGTAATGCCTTGATAACATCTGTTTCTCCCAATAATGCAGGTATGTTTTTAATTTGTGTAACAGGGATGTTTAGTACACTCATTTGTGAACTTCTAATATTCAACCCCTTTTGGTAGCCAATTACAGTTACTTCAGTTAAGTTGTTCTCTTCAGATAGCTTAATATTGATAATAGTGTCATGTGAAAGGGTGAAAATTTTCTTTTCTGTTGATAAACCAATATACGAAAAATGCAACTCTGTTTCGCCTTTAGGTAATGTTAATGAATAGAATCCATAAGTGTTGCTTACAGTTCCTTTGTTGGTCTTGGAGTCGAATATTGTTGCATTAATCAAACTTTCACCACTTTTAGCAATGGTGATATATCCACTTACAGTAATGTTTTGACTTAGAACAAGGATTGGAAATAGTAATGCTGAAGTGATAATGAGCATTAGTTTGTCTATTGAGGTTTGCATAGCATTTTTATAGCCTGCGAAGCATTACAGTATTAATGCTTCGCAGGCTTGATTCAATTATTATATCTATTTTGTTTTTTATTTATAAACATAACCACACTCAGTTTTTGATCCATATCCCGCAGGAATCTCTGATGTATTTGTGGTGTAGAAGTGATCATGCAAGTCAGGATTCCATGTTTGATATAATGGTGTTGTTCCATTCAGATTTGTTGGATACACATAACATTGAATTCTTTCAAAACCATAATTTTGCGTTCCAGAGCTGTAAGTTCTGGTGTAATAATGATTGAAATATGTTTTTCCGAGGAATTTTTTATATGTTCTGTAAAATCTGTAAAACGGTACGGTGTTTTCAAGCTGAGTCTCGCAAACAAATGCTTCTATTTTTATGTATTCCCAACTACTATTCCCATTTCCAAGCTCAGTCCAATCAGTAGTATAAAAATGATTTCCTGTGCTTCTATGTTTGTATCTGTATAGTGGTACAACGGGTATAAGGCTTATGCTTTTACTTACTAAATAGTTTTCTATTGCAGTTTTTAATGCTGCTTTCTTAGCCGGGTCAGCCACAAATTCATATAAAGCTATCAGAGAGTTGTCTCCGATATCAATTAACTGTAATGCATTTGCTTCTGATCTTTTAACAGTTGAGCTCCATTGGTTGAAATTGATTGGTTGTATTGTTGTACCTGGTGTCCATACTCCAAAAATTGACACACCCGTAGCTCCACCTCTTGATTTATATATAACACTTTCATCTTTGAACTCCGATTTTGAGGTAACATCAAGTTTGGTGTCATTACTTAATTCAAAACTGCTTTTTAATAGCTCTTCAAGTGTTAGTTTTGCACCATAAGCAACTGACAGTTCTTTATTGTTGTTTGTTATGATTGATTTGTATTTAAATCTAACACTCCCACCGGTATATATATCGGTATAAACATGCGTTCCATATACAGAAATGAGTTGCTCTGGAGTCATATTTTGAATGTTATTCTTGAACTGCGTCGTCAGATAATTTTGTAAAATTTCTATACTTGCTTCTTTCATAATAGCATGATGAGCAACATATACATTTACATTTGCCATTGCGTGTGAATATTTTGAAACAATTTTATTTGAGACAGTGATCTCAGAGTTAAATGTGCCTGAAAATGGCACTCCATTTATAGGCAGAGGGGTTTTTGCTGAGAATTTGTTGTTGAACTTTACTAATAAGTCCTTCTCATTGTGTCCACTTTGAATATCTAATATTGTTTGTGTTGGATAATGAGTGATTATTAAATCTGTGTTTGCTTTTAGCTGTTCTACATCAATTACCTGCAATAACGGGCTGTTTATATCCAGATACTCCTTAGTGGCATCAAATGCAAAGCCTAGTACGTCATATTCATTGTCTCCGTGGATTTTTGATATTGGTTTATCTTTTATATTATCAATTGGAGCATCTTTTTCACACGATGTAAGTGCTGTTAATATTATAGCGAAGATAAAAATTACTTTTTTCATTTTCTTTTTTTTTGAAAAATAGTTGTTACTAAAAAGTTAATAGAGAATTAGATTTGTCTGCATTTATTAGGCATATACGCCTTTGCAGATGTGCATTTTATTTGTTTTGGGTTTGTAGATTGAGTATTATTCAAACCTTTCTTAAAAAATGCGCTTTAATTGTGTCCGATTGTTCTTTTTCTTTTATCTTCGTACCTCCTTTTTTAAATGAAGGGAGTGGGGCGGATGTCGGAATTTGTGAGTGCCAACAAACAGTGATTCCGGCTCCGCTTTTTTCGTCCCGTACTATGGTTAATTGTGTAATTGCATTTAATGAACTCGTCTTGATTTTTTTGGACACATTAGAACACATAGTTCTTTAGTTCAAAATTAATTTATCGACCACAGTAGCTAAAAATATCGAAGATATTTTTGAACTATGTGTACATTTTTCTTAAATAATTGAACTATTGTGCGCTATGTGACAAAAGTCGAGATAGCTTTAATGTATATACAAACAAAAACTCTTCACCGCAATGCCGGCAGATTATAAGTCGGATAAAGCGATA
>JAGNPC010000131.1 GCA_017989795.1 Paludibacter sp.
AAAAAGTGCTCAACAGGGAAGAATAAACTCGCAATACTATATTAAGGGTGTTTTACAAAATTTTTCGGATGAAAATATTTATTACTTCAATAAAATTGTTGAGTTATGTAAAAAAAGTAAGGTTCAACTAATCATAATAAATACACCACTTTATAGTGAGTATACGAAAATGATACCAACTAGATTTATAAACAACTACGATAATTTGATGAGTTTTCACAGATTGAGAGTAATTGAATTTGATGTAACAAATTTCAACACTAAAGATTTTTTACCTGATGGCGACCATGTTTCAAGGAGTGGTGCAATAAAAACAACTTTGCAATTGAAGGATATGAAATAATTACTAACAATAGGCACTTTGCTTATATCGCATTAGTAGCTTTGCTCATAATATCCCGGCTGCGTTTAAACATTCCACTTTAAGCGCAGCCGGATTTTTTTTCGACAAAACATTATTTAGAAGCCTTTTGTTATTAGATAAAAAGAAGTTTTTAAACTGGCATTTTTCGCAAAATGTTTCACTATATGTAAACTATTACCTATCTTTGCACTATAAAAACGAATTATTAATGACTAAACTATTTGAAATTGTATTTTTAGAAGAATGTTTTGAATTTCTAAATAGCATTGACAGAAAGCATTATGAGAAAATACTTTACAATATTCGTAAATCACAGACAGAAAACAATCCGGAACTTTTCAAAAAAATAAATGAAGATGTTTGGGAATTCAGAACGCTTTATCAAGGCTTATAATACAGATTTTTAGCATTTTGGGATAAAACAGACAAATCAAATACGTTAGTAATTTCCACACACGGATTTATAAAAAAAAGGAGTAAAGTTGCTGACTACGAAATACAAAAAGCAATTCAAATAAGAATTAAATACTTTAACGAGAAAACAAAATGAAACGAACATGACAAAATTTAATCAATTTTGACCCACAGGGGCATGATTAAATTTTGTTTTGTGAGTTCTCCCGCCAAAGCGGGACAAGCTATGTGACAAATAAAAAACAATAATAAACAGATGAAACGAGCACGACAAATAAATTTTGACACACAAGGAAATGTTTATTGCGAGTTCCATGTGACAAATAAAAAAAATAAATTATAAACACATGAAAACATACACTTTAGATGAAGTTCAAGACAAACTAATCGGCACGATTGGCACACCTGAGCGAGACAGATTTGAATATGAATTACAATTAGAAATGATTGGAGCTGCCATTAAAAAAACCCGAAAACAAAGACATTTAACACAAGAGGAACTTGGAAATATTATTGGTGTAAAAAAAGCTCAGATTTCACGACTGGAAAACAAAGCGAGTAATGTAACTTTCGATACCATGTTTCGTGTATTTACGGCGCTAAAAGCAAAAGTTACATTTCAAGTGGAAATACCCTGAAACTTAAACAAGAAAACCGAATTCCCCTTTAAACGAAGGCAAGTTCGGTTTTTTTTATGTCTATTAGGGGCGCGACTTATAGCAGCACACATTAATATCAGCTGCGTTTAAACATAAAAACTTGAAGCGCAACCGGATTTTTTTTCGACAAAACATTATTTAGAAGCCTTATGTCATTAGATAAAAAGAAGTTTAGTTTATTTGCTGTGTTTTTGCAATTCAAGCACCAATTATGAATTGTATCCTGTCAAAATTATTAATACAATTGCCTTTAGTACTAACTTAAAAATTTAAAAAACACATGAGAACATTAAATATTTCAATATCAGACTTTGAATACAATCAGCTTGGTATTAATGTAGATAAATTGTCATTTACCGAGTTCGTAGATATTGTAAATAAAGAGCTTTCAAAACAAATACTAAATAAAAGTATTCATCTAGCCGAGAGATACAAGCTTTCGTCCTTAACAATGGATGACATTAGCAATGAAGTAAAAGCTGTTCGGAATACAAAGAATAATAATTGATACAAAAGAATAATAATTGATACAAATGTGGTAGTTTCAGCTTTAATACAGCGAAATTATCCTTACTTTATAGTTTACAATTATGTTTTTGATAATCTTGTAGAGGTTTGTATTTCAAAAGTGTTATTTGAGGAGTATTTAGAGGTATTAAACAGACCAAAATTTCGTAAATATCCAGATTTTACAAGTAAAGCGGAACTAGTTTTAACGCAAATAGAAGCAAAATCGTTAAAGTTTAAGCCAACGCAACGAGTAAATATTATACAAGATGATGCTGATAATAGACTATTGGAATTGGAATTGGAATTGGAATTGGAATTGGCTTTAGCGTCAAAAGCAGATTTTATTATCACAGGCAACACAAATGATTTCACTATGAGTCATTTTCAAGGAACAAAAATAGTATCACCAAAAGAATATTGGGATTTTTTCAGAGAATAATTGCCCTGCTATGTTTAACGCATAATCTCGCATCTATTTCAAAAAAGACACTTTACTTCTATCGCATTAGTAGCTTTGCACATAATATCCCGGCTGCGTTTAAACATTACCTTTAAATGCAGCCGTTTTTTTTACTAACCCCTATCCTTTCGTTCCAACAAAACAAACATTCAGCACTTTGAACTGTTATATATATAAACAGAAAATTTATATCTGCATTAAAATAGCACAAACGCCATAACGGCACAAAAAAGTTCAAATCATGGAAAAACCAATTATTGCTCAAAAAAGTCCATACGTATTGGACATGCAGCCCGGAAACTATTATTATTGTATGTGTGGCAAAAGTGAGAAGCAGCCTTTTTGCGATGGAGCTCACAAAGGTAGTTCGTTTGTACCCAAAAGAGTAGAAGTTACCGACATCAAAAAAATTGCCTGGTGCGGTTGTAAACATTCGGCCAACTTACCTTTTTGCGACGGAACACATACAAAGTTATAAACACCTCAGATTTATTATGTATATTTGCATGTAAATTAACAAACCCATTTTCATGCAGATTGAATCACTTAGCATACTGAATTACAAAAATATAGCGGAAGCCGAACTTCTCTTTTCTCCTCAAATTAATTGCTTAATAGGCGATAATGGCATGGGAAAAACGAATGTCTTGGATGCGCTATATTTTTTGTCGTTTTGTAAAAGCTACTCCAATTCAATTGACTCGCAAAACATTAAACACGATGCCGACTTTTTTATGCTCAATGGCAAGTACAGTGTTAACAACAAAAGCGAGGAAGTGTATTGCGGCATGAAACGCAAACAAAAAAAACAGTTTAAGCGCAATAAAAAAGAATACGAGCGCCTATCGGATCACATCGGTCTACTCCCACTGGTATTTGTATCGCCCGACGATTTGTTTTTAATATCGGAAGGTAGCGACGAACGACGCAAATTTGTAGATGGCGTTATTTCGCAATGCAACAACTCCTACCTGCAACAACTGATAAACTACAACAACGCTCTGCGCCAGCGAAACGCCTTACTTAAATCAGAACACAAAGTAGACGATGCCCTTTTTGAAATTTGGGAAGAGCAAATGGCAACTTACGGCAACTATATTTACGAGCAACGAAGGGCATTTCTGACTGAGTTTGTACCCATATTTCAGGATATTTACCATCAAATATCGGGTGGACACGAAGCGATTGAGCTCCTATACCAGTCGCAACACGAAAAAGGCGACATCCTGGGACGAATGAAAGAAACGCGCAACCGCGACTTAACCCTTGGTTATTCCACACAAGGCATACACAAAGACGAACTCGAAATGCTTCTCCAGGGCTTTGCTATAAAACGTGTAGGCTCGCAAGGGCAAAACAAAACCTATTTGGTCTCGTTAAAACTAGCGCAACATTTCTTTTTACAACGCGCACATAATTTTCCTCCAATTTTATTGTTGGATGATATTTTTGATAAGCTGGATTCGAAACGGGTGGAGCGAATTGTACAACTCGTGTCGGGCGAAAACTTTGGACAAATTTTTATTACCGATACCAATCGCGAACATTTAGACACTATACTTGCCCGATTAGAGAGCGACATACGGATATTCAGCGTTTCGAATGGAAATTTACTTGCATAATGTAAGGTTACAATACCATATTTAACACTTTGAATCCGCCCAAACTATTTTCATAAAGTTTTCAACAACTTACGAACAATCCAAACATTCAAAAAACTTTTGGAAAACTTTTCAACTAAATGAAAAATTCAATATACTATATATCAATAAATTAATTTTATTTTTGGAAAACTTTTAATTTAATTACCAAAAACAAATAACCAAACATATTGCACAATTCAGAAATTATCACTAAAATTGTAACCGCTTAAGAGCAAAATTCCCACAAGCGATAAATCACTAATAATAATCTTTTTAAGAAAATTTAATCCCGTGAGCAAACGTACTTATTCACAAGAAGAGATCAAAGAAGCCTCATTTGAATTTTTTAAAGGCGATGATTTGGCAGCCCGCGTTTGGGCAAACAAATATGCATTGAAAGATTCGTTTGGCAATGTCTACGAACTGACCCCCGACGATATGCACCGTCGACTAGCACGCGAAATTGCGCGAATCGAAAACACATATCCCAACCCACAAAGTGAAGACGAATTATTTGAACTGTTTCGCAACTTCAAATATATTGTTCCTCAAGGTAGCCCAATGACAGGAATTGGTAACGAACACCAAATCGCGTCATTGTCAAACTGCTTTGTAATTGGCTTTGACACTGACTCTGATTCGTACGGCGCCATTATTAAACTCGACGAAGAACAAGTACAACTCATGAAACGTCGTGGCGGTGTAGGACACGATTTATCACACATACGCCCCAAAGGATCGCCTGTAAAAAATTCAGCACTAACCTCCACAGGTATTGTTCCCTTTATGGAGCGCTACTCCAACTCAACACGCGAGGTAGCTCAAGATGGTCGACGCGGTGCTTTGATGCTTAGTGTTTCTATTAAGCACCCAGATTCTGAGTCGTTTATCGATGCCAAAATGGAATCGGGAAAAGTGACTGGTGCCAATGTATCGGTAAAACTCGACGACGACTTTATGCGTGCAGCCACTGGCAACACACTATATAAACAACAATATCCGGTTGAAGCAAACGACCCTTGGTTCGAAAAAGAAGTAGAAGCAGCTCCAATATGGAAAAAAATTGTGCATAACGCATGGAAATCTGCAGAACCAGGTATCTTGTTCTGGGACACTATCATTCGCGAATCAGTGCCTGATTGTTATGCTGACCTAGGCTACAAAACAGTATCGACAAACCCTTGTGGCGAAATTCCACTTTGTCCTTACGATAGCTGTCGCCTTTTGGCCATCAACTTATACTCTTATGTTGTAAACCCATTTACAAAAGAGGCATATTTTGATTTTGAATTATTTGCTAAACACACTGGGCTAGCACAACGTATCATGGACGATATTATCGACCTTGAAATGGAAAAAATTGAAAGCATTATCAGAAAAATTGATTCAGATCCAGAAGATGATGCTATCAAACAAACAGAATTCCAACTTTGGGAAAAAATTAAAATCAAAACATCGCAAGGACGTCGTACAGGCGTAGGAATAACTGGCGAAGGCGATATGTTGGCAGCTTTAGGCTTCCGCTACGGAACAGATGAGGCTACTGACTTTTCGGAAAAAGTACACAAAGAGCTTGCTATAGCCGCCTACCGATCGTCGGTAGTGATGGCCAAAGAACGTGGCGCATTTACTGTTTACGACACCAAACGCGAAGAAAACAATCCGTTTATTCAGCGCTTACGCGATGCTGATCCGCAGCTTTACAAAGATATGGCTAAATACGGTCGCCGAAATATTGCCTGTTTAACTATTGCTCCAACCGGAACAACAAGCATAATGACACAAACAACTTCGGGTATTGAGCCCGTGTTTATGCCTGTATATACCCGCCGACGCAAGGTTAATCCAAATGACAAAAAGGTGCGCATTGATTTTGTGGACGAAAATGGCGATAATTGGGAAGAATATGTGGTATTTCACCACAAATTTGTAACTTGGATGGAAGCAATTGGCCACCCAACTGCCAAACAC
>JAGNPC010000133.1 GCA_017989795.1 Paludibacter sp.
AATTTGCAAAAAAAATAAATAAAAATACCTTGGTTGTCTGATAAAAAGTTTTTTTTTGTGATATGCATTTTTATATCAGCTTTTTTTAGTTCATTCGCTGCGCTCAATATGACAGTGGTTTTTATTTGTGGTTAGGGGTTTGTCCTTCCGACTGTAGGGAGGGAAATAATATTTATATCTCACAACAATGATTTGAAATTTTAAAACTTAAGCTAGTGGAGTAAGTTATTTAAAAATAAGGGAGTAAATTCACTAAAAAAATAAGCGCGAGCCTTTTCACAAAGGTTCGCGCTTCAATAGGTATTAGTTTTTTTTAAGGTATAAAAAAGATTGTGTTGTTTAGTTAACGATGGCAAAGAAACACTCTTTTTTTTGAGTTGACAAATTTAAAAACATGTTTTACAACAAGCTTTTAAGCCGAAATGAAGCTTATTTGTATGTGTAAACTTAATAATTTTATTTAAATCACTGACAATCAATAGTCTTTGTTTGTGTAGGTCTTCAGGATTCGAAAATGTTAAATCTGCTCGTTTTTGGGCTATTTATTGACTTTTACTTACATTTTGTTTGTGTTGACGCCAGATTTGCCAGGAGTTTACTGAATTTTGCCACAAAACGTAAGCGCCAGGGCCAATTGATGCCAATGGGTGTAGGAATGCTTGCGCCATCCAAATTGCCAATACCGTATTCTTTTGTCCTAAGCCCTGACCGCCCGCTACAGTGTCGTCCATTTTGCGGCCAATTTTACGTCCCAGCCAAAATTGAATAACGCAAAGCAACAATGCCCCCGCTGCAATGGCAATCTCGAGCCATGCATGTGCACTGCCTTGTGCTACTATAAACTGCACAGTTCGTGCCGTTACGATGGCAAGCGAGAAAGTCCAAATGTAAAAAGTAAAGCCCGACTTTGATTGAATGAACTTTCCGGTATTAGGCAAATACTTATTAATCAACAAGGCTATCGCGAAAGGAAGAATGAGCAGAAATCCTACACGACGCGCTATTTCGACAAATGAACTTAAAAACGGTAACTCGTTGTAACCAATATACGAAAAAAACAACGGTGCTAAGAGCGCAACCGTAAAATTGCTTATTAAACTATATGCCGTAAGACTGGCTACATCGCCCTTGAGCATGCCGGCAATAACAGGTGCAGCGGTGGCCGTAGGAGCCAATACCACTATAAGGAGGCCTTGTGCCAATATGGGTTGAAAGGGATTAACTGCAAAATAAATACCTAAGCTGGCAAAAATCTGAAACAAAATAAGCCACAGGTGCATTTTGCTAAATCGCAAATTGCGTAATGACAGTTTAGAGTAGGTTAATAGCAACATTACGAACAATAAATAGGGTATAACAACCGCTAGTTGCCCAATGTATTGATGTAGCAGTATGCCCAGCGTCATGGCGATGGGCATGCTGTAACTTTTGAATTTTTTAAGCATTTTCGAGCTGTTTTTTACTGTCTATTCTACGTGTTATGTATCCGTAAAGCAGCAATGCCACAAACGAGATTAAACCAATGCCGACAAACACATACCATATATAGTGAGCATGTTCGGTGGCGGCGGCATAAAGTTCGGGTGTTTCGAAGTTGCGCGGATCGGGGCAGTATTTTTCGAGCAGTATTCCCGACAGCCCAAATGCAAACAAATACGAGAAGAAGGAATGTAAATGGCTAAACCCGAGGTATAATCCCTCTTCGCCTTTGGGCGATTGAAATGAAAAGTACTCCAAGAAACGAGGTGATATAAAACATTCGGCTACGGCTTGCATGGCAATACCAACTATCATCATAAAAGCTACTGGATGCATTCCTAAGATGAAATCTGAACCTACCTGCGTGCCAAACGACATGACAAAGGCCGACAAAGGGATGATGAGCATACCAATAGTCATTGAGAATAGTGCTGTTCGTTTTTTCATAAACGAAGTAATGAAATTTACCAGCACAAACACTACAAAAGGGTTTACATTGGCATACCACCCGGGCGATGCTTCGGCGCCAATCATGCGGATAACATATTTAGGCATCGTAGCGTACATCTGACCTTGAATTAACCAAAAACCACTTATGATTAATATTAATACTATTAGTCGGCCATTTTTCAAAACTTTCAAAAGCCCACTACCTATTTCGGCAAAGCTTTTGCCTTGACCTTCGGTTTTAACCGATTTGTACAAAAAGAAAACGGTGATTAGTGCAGCAAGCGTCATGCCGGCTGAAAAGAAATTGAGATAGACTAATCCCAAATCGCCCATGCTTTTGCGCAATGGGTCAACCACTGTTTTGCCCATGAACGCACCAATATTCACCATCATATAAAAAATAGCATACCCACGAGCGCGTGTTTCCGACGAAGTCTCGCGTGCTACAGTGCCCGAAATAACAGCCTTTATAAACGACCCTCCCACAACAATTAGAAACAGAACAGGTATGATTGACCAGCGCAAAGCACTTGTGTTAAGACCATTAAAGGTGGTCGTCATGTCGTATTTAACCAGCCCAGCTCCTTCGAGTAGTGTGGGTAGCAAGCCTAAACCGCCATACCCAAGGGTAAGCAAACCAAAAGCGAGCATAATGGCTGAGCGAAACCCGATTTTGTCGGCAAAAGCACCTACAAAGGTAGGCAGCAAGTACAGAAAGGCCGAAAAAGTGCCCGAAATAAAACCCGCTTCGATATCCGAAAAGCCCCAAACGTTTGAAAGATAGATGGTAATAACAATAAAAACGGCGTAATAGGCCAGTCGTTCGAGAAGTTCTACCGAGTTGGCAACCCAAAATGCTTTGCTGAAATTTTTAAACATGCGTTGAATATTTATAAATATAATGAGCTGCAAATTTACTAAATAATAGATTGATAATTTGTTAGGATATCAATAAATATATTTAAATGTAGTAATTGCATGTTTATGGCTACCTAAAGTGAAATGACGCATTGAATTATTTATTACTTTTGTATTTGAATAATGAAATAATTCGTCCAACAATAAGAACAGAAAATGGAAAGCAGAATATACTTAATTGGTTACATGGGATGTGGAAAATCTACGGTGGGGAAACTAGTAGCTGAAAAGATTGGTTATACATTTATTGATTTAGATGGATTTATTGAGGAAAAATACCATAAAAAGGTGGCCGAGATTTTTGAAGAAATGGGTCAAGATAAATTTCGCGAAATTGAGCGTGCAGCATTAACCGAGGTGTCGACCTTCGAAAAGGTAATAATAGCTACTGGTGGCGGTGCGCCTTGTTTTTTTGATAATATGAAGCTGATGAGCCACACAGGACTAAGCATTTACATCTACATGTCGCTCAGCGATTTGACCATCCGCCTCGAAAATTCGCGACCAGGAAAGCGTCCGCTTATCGATGGAAAAAAAGGTGATGAGTTACGCTCCTTCATCGAGAGTGGTTTAGCTACGCGTGAACCTTTTTACACCCAAGCCACCCTAACCGTAGAAGGGCCAGAAGATGAAATTGTAGAAATAGTGTACGAAGCAATAGTGAATAAAAAGCAATAGTTTGAATTAAGTAACTTAATTTGATGTATATCACGTAGCCTCACGTTCGGCGTAAAATACTAATCCAATTTTAGGATTTACTACCATAGCCAAACAGCTTATTGGTTTTAATGTGTTGATATATGGGCTTGGGGATGTACTGCTCGAGGGCAGGGTCAGCTGTTTCGATGAGTTCGGCAATATGGCTGGAGGTGCCTTTGAGGAGCTGTGTGTGTACGCCTTTAAGCAGCAATATGCGTCGGGTATCGATAAGGTATTTCCAGAGTAATTGATATTCGCCCGTGAAATGGTTTTCGTCGGGGTATATAATTTCGCCTGTTGCAATGTCGGTATAGGGGTAGAGGTAAAGCTTTACGTTTTCGTGGAATAGGGTGCCCATGGCTTCGAGCATGCCGCCGCGCATGTCGGTGTATTGGGAGCTGTGAAAAATCTTTTCGAAGGTGGGTAAGCCAAGTACGATGCGTAGCTTGAGCATTTTGAACTGGGCAAAATAGCTTGCAAGCTTAAAGTAGCGGTAAAAGTTGGACACCATCACGTTTTGGCCAACCATATTGAGCAAATCCACTCGATTAAGGAAATCCTTTTCGTCGAGCGTTTCGCCTTGCATAAGGTTTTTGAGCGAAATCTCGCAAAAAGCGATTGTGTTGTCTGGCTTGTAATCTTCGTCGGATTTAAAAATATTTAAACTATCGTTCAAAAACTCGATGGCCAGGCTGTTGATTGGCCTGAAATAACCACGCATGAGTAATACGTTCTTTTTGTAAAGCATATCGCTGGGTTGCTGTACGCGACCATTGGCATCAAACATAATGGCCGGCGTCATGTTGTTGCTTACCAGTAGTAGGTTGAGTAGGCGGTTGTCGCACCAAGTGAGGTCGGGTCCGTCCACATATACATAATCCACTTCTACGCGCTGCGTGTCGAGGTTGTCGAGCATGGTGAGCAGCATTTGGCGTGGATCCATACCTTCGAAAAGTCCGCCGTAAATGAGGTTAATGCCTAGCGAGCCGAGGCTGTACTGTTGCAGCAAGGTGTCGTTTTCGTGCAGCTTTACGTGTAAGAGCATTCGGTTGGGCTTGTGCCTATCGGTGCCTTGGTAGGCCAGTCCGAGCCAGCCATTGCCCTGATTGGTTTTGGCGTAATTCAGTGTTTCAACGGTATTGGCAAAGGCAAAAAACTTGCGATCGTTTTTCGTGTCGAGAATATTAATGAGTTCGTTGTACTCGTAATCCACCATTTTGGCCACTCTATCTTCGGCCACATAGCGTGCTGGCAGGCCATTGTTGTAAAAGTGGTCGCTGTAGGATTTGTCGTAGGCCGAAATGGTTTTGGCAATGGTGTTGGATGCGCCACCCGCCTGAAAGAGGTGTCGTGCAGTTTCTTGACCTCCTCCAATTTCAGCTATTGCGCCGTAGTAATTGGAATGGAGGTTGATATGTACTGATTTTTCTTTTATGCTGAGTGGTTTTGTCATTTCGATTATTTTAGTTAGAATTCTATTTTGACAGATTAGTGATTGAAAAATATTAATTTAAAGAGAAAGCTAACTCACATCTCCTTTAGGGTATAGCCATCAAGCTAATTGAAGTTTTGATACCCAACCCCCGAAGGGGGCTTCAGATGCAGTGTGTTCTATTCTTCAACAACCCTGCTTGTAAGAGCCTTGCGAATCATGTCGCGTATTTTAAGTTGCTGCTTGTCTACCTCTTTGCGTTGTGCTGGGCGGTATAGTTTTGAATACTTACATTTGGCTAATCGAATTTTCATATCGTCGAGATTGCCCGTAACATTTACCCCTAGTTTGATAGGCAGTGGGCTGTCGGTAAGCGAAATATGATAGTCGAAAGTCATATCCAAATTATGTTTACCCGCTATGACGGCTTTGTATTTATCCATCACAATTTGGAAGGGGTAAATGTCCACTTCGTTTTTAAAGATGGTAACTTCGGCCGAGACACTATCAATTTTATTGGTTGTTTTTCGGCTAAACAATAATTTCTTTGCTATTTCGGAGAATGTCTGGCCGTCCATCAACACCAAATCTTGCCCTTTGATTGACGATACGCCACGTAAAGTAGATTTTTTGAGGTTGTACATGGAGTCCATATAGGTTTCCACAGCAAGGTGAAATTCCCCTTTTCCGGCAAACGATCGTAACATCGGCATTATACTGTCGATGTCGGGAATCATTTTGAGCAATGAGCTGATTTCGACATCTAACATGTGATAATCTAAACCAACATACAGGTGGTTTTTGCGAGGCGTTTTGTACATGGCGGTGAGCTGCATTTTGGCCGCCGAGGTAGTGAATCGCATGTCTTGTAACACTAGCAGACCGTCTTTTACAAACAGTTTACCTACTACATTTTCGGCAGAATCGGTGCTAAATAAGGCTTTTTTTACATCCGCATTCAGTGTTATGTCTATTCCTTTGGGTACCATGTAGGCTAAGGCTACACTATCAGTTGGTGTTGCTGCAG
>JAGNPC010000134.1 GCA_017989795.1 Paludibacter sp.
TTGTCGGAATTTATTTACACGAACAAGAAAAGCCAATCAGAATACTAAACAATGGAAGAATGGCGAAAAGCTTCTTCAAATATGGTCTAACTTTTATTGCATCAGTGCTTTTAAATGCTGGTTTTCAATCAAATATAGATATTTTTAAATTTTTGTCATGTACTTAGACATCCGAATTAAAAAAATCTTCATTTTATTCGTCGACTAAATTCTGACGGACTTTCATTAAAATGCTCCTTGAAACACTTAGCAAAATATGATGGAGTTGAAAAGCCTGTATCATAAGCTATTTCAGAAACACTTTTTTCTGATTTAATTATCATTTGTTCAGCTGCTTTAAGACGTATAATGCGTACCAGCTCATTAGGTGCATAATTAGTAAGCGATTTTATTTTACGATATAATTGCACACGCGACAATCCAAGACTTTTTCCTATTTCATCTACATTTAAATCGCTATCAATCAAATTATCTTCAATTACTTTTCGGAATTTATTTATAAAGGTTTTGTCAATTTCAGCCACACTTTCTTTACGTTCGCCAAAGGTTAGGTTTTTATGGAAAAACTCTTTCACCTTTTCCCTATTTTCTACTATCTTCCGAACACGTATTTTTAGCAGATCCTCATTAAATGGTTTTGGAATATAGGCATCTGCACCGCTTTCGAAGCCCATTGCTCTTTGTTCGTCCTGTGCACAAGCTGTTAATAACATTACCGGAATATGGCTTGTTGTAAGGTTATTTTTTAATTGCTTACACAATTCAAATCCATCCATCGCATCCATCATTACATCACTTATAATTAGCTCAGGAACATTTTTCATTGCTTTCAATAGCCCTGACTGTCCATTGCTGGCTTCAATAATGTCGAAATTTTCATTCAACAGACTTTTTATATAGGTCCTGACATCTGAATTGTCTTCAACAAGTAAAATCAATGGTTTATCGGTTTGAAGCTCGGCTCTTTCGGTATATTCCCGGTCATCATCGAGTATTAAAATATCATTTTCACGTTCAATAGATGAATTTAAAGCAGGATATTGCTCAACAACGGCTATTTCTTTTTGTTTAAAAGGTATAAGTACGGTAAATGTGCTACCTCTTCCCTCTTCGCTATCTATCTTAATTTCACCATTATGCATTTCCACCAATACTTTTGTCAGATTTAAACCAATTCCCGAACCCATTATACGGGTGTCAATTTTATAAAAACGCTCAAAAATATGCTGAATATGTTGCTCTGAAATACCTAAACCACTATCCTTCACCTTTAAACAGGCAAACTGCTCATCGTTAATAATCGTTTTAGATAATTCAACTTTGATACGTCCATTTTCGTTTGTAAACTTGAATGCATTGGACAAAAGGTTATAACAGATTTTCTCCATTTTATCCGAATCGAACCAGAGTGTAAAATCATCAGGTGTGGCTTTAAACGAAAAATGTATGTGTTTCCTTTTACTGAACTCCTTGAATGAATCGGTAATTTCATGAATAAACGACTTTAAATCGGTCAGAGTAAAATACATCTGCATTTTACCGTTTTCGTATTTTCTGAAATCAATTATCTGATCAATTAATTTCAACAAAATATATACATTCTTGCGCATTAACTGCACCAGTTTTTTCCCATCAGCACTCAATGCCTCTTTATTCATTAAACTATCAAGCGGCCCTAATATTAGTGTTAAAGGAGTGCGGAATTCATGCGAGATATTGGTAAAAAACATAAGCTTAGCCTGAGTAGCTTCCTCCAGATTTTTCGAAAGTACTATTAACTGATCACGCTGTTCGGAGAGTTCTTCTTTTTGCTTGTTAATGGCAATATTTTGTAATTCAAGTACTTTATTTGATTTTTTCTTACTTTGGTAAGCCCGTATCAGCAAAGCCAATAAAATGAGAATAATAAACATTACGACTAATGAGCTGAATAGCAACATACGTTGCGTGCTGAATTTCTCCAGATTAGTATTGAGCACGGTATTCAGTTGATTAATGCGGTTTTGATGATACATAATCTGATCGGTCTGGAGTTTTAATACACGGGCATTTGTTTTATCAACTACAGCGGTATAAAGAATGTTATCTCTGTCGTAAGGTTCATTATTCAGAATATGTACAGCTGTTTGAATGGCCTTTTCACCCCCCGTTGGATAAATAAAAGTGGCATCTATAACACCATTTAGTACTTTCTGGATCCCCCCTTCTGTACCGGGCAACGCATCTATTCCAAGCAATACAGGTTTTTTAATTCCACTGGAAACAGTTAAGGCTTCGCTAGCTCCTGTCGCCATTTCATCGTTTTGGGCAAAAACAAGGTCAATTGGAAGTTTTGATTGCAATGCTTCAGTCATTTTATCGCGAGCCTGTTTACGTAACCAATCACCATTAGAGCTATACACAACTTTAATCCCCGGATATTTTGCAATAACGCTCATGAATCCGTTATGGCGTTCGGAAGCTGGTGTTGAACCTTTTAACCCGCTTATTTCGGCAATATAGCCTTTCCCGTTCAGCAAATTTGCAGCATAAACACCCACCTCTTTGCCAATCTGAAAGTTATCAGCACCCACAAAGGCAGTATATTTTCCTGAACTTATTTTACGATCGATAAGCACTACAGGTATGCCTGCCAGCATGGCTTTTTCGATAACCGGAGTTAATGGAACGGCTTCGTTGGGCGAAACAATAATTAAATCAACCTGATCGGCTATAAAACTTTCAATATCACGAATCTGTTGCTGATTACTGTCGTGCGCTGTTTTAATTCGTACTTCAACTCCCTGAATAAATGAGGCTTCACGCAACATTTCGTTGTTCATTGTCCTGCGCCACGCATCATCGCTACATTGCGACACACCAATTACTTTCGTTTGTTTGGTTCTGTCGAATGTACAGGACTGAAAGACAATAAACCCTATGAAAAGGATATTAATCAAAATTCGTTTCATTGTATTAGATAATTGGCTAAAAGGTCAGCACCCAATTTATACTCAAAAGTAATGAAAATTTTTATTCTGATTGATTTAGCATCAAATAAAGCAGTTTAAATCAACAACAAACCGATCGGATTTCAAAATCCGACCGATTAAATCACGCTGTTTTATTTCCTATTTCTTTTTTACCCTCGATAACAAACTTTCGGGCAATACAGGCATAGCTCCATGCTGTGTACAAACAAAAGCTGAAACATCAACTGCAATTTGATGCGCATTAGAAATACTTTGACCTCCAAGTAGTGAGGATACAAATGCAGCTGTAAATGAATCGCCGGCACCAACAGTATCGGCAACCTCAACCAAAGGAGTTGGCTTAAAGGATGTTTCATTTTTAGTAACAACATAACTCCCTTCGGTTCCTTTGGTCAATACCACAATTTCCAGATTTGAGCTATGAAGTAACTGATTACAAACTTCCAGTTCGCTTTTCGATTCCCATCCAAATAACTTACCTACAATTACCACTTCTTCATCATTTATTTTCAGAATATTACAACGATCAAGAGCATGTTCAATCAGCTCCAAAGTATAAAAATGCTGACGAAGATTGATGTCAAAAATCTTTAAAGCCTTTTCAGGCACACAATCCAGAAATCGATTAATTGTTGTTCGTGATACGCTGTTGCGCTGAGCCAGAGATCCAAAACAAACTGTTTTGGTTTTACGAGCTAATGCTTCCATCTCTTCGGTAAACGGGATATTATCCCATGCCACATTTTCACATATTTCGTACTGCGGAATGCCATTCCCCGATAGTGTAACCTGTACAGTCCCCGTTGCATAGGGAGTAGTTTCAATTTGGTATTTGAGTTTTTTATTACTTAAACAATCAACAATTTCTTCACCCAGAGCATCACCACCTATTGCACTGACAGCATAACCATCATATCCAAACTGCGAAACATGATAAGCAAAATTTGCCGGAGCACCACCCAATACCTTGCCATTAGGAAATACATCCCATAAAATTTCTCCAATACCTACAATAACATTTTCCATGATTTTAATTATCCATTATTAATTGTTAATTAGTTAAGTCCTAATTCCTTTTCAATTTGCTCCAGTGATTTTCCTTTGGTTTCAGGTATCCAAAATTTTACAAATACAAATGCTATAATACTGAATATTCCAAAAATAGCAAACAAATAGTGCAAACCTAAGGAGCCCTGAATAACCGGAGCAAAATAAACTGTCAGAAAAGTACACAGCCAACTTACAGCTGTAGAAAACGACATTGCCAAGCCTTTTATCCGGTTTGGATATATTTCCGAAATAATCACCCACATAACCGGAGCAAACGAAGCCGCAAAGAACGATATATAAACCAACAATGCTGCCAAAACTCCGGCACCGTTCTGCACAGGTTTTGCAAATTCGAATGTAAGATAAGCTAAAGACGCGATCATTCCTACAGCACCCCATAGCAATAATGTTTTGCGTCCCCGTTTATCCACCAACCACAAAGCAACAATTGTCATTAAAAAGTTAACTAAACCGACTATCATAGCCTGCATTACCGAATCGCCTTGCGCCGAACCGGCAGCTTTGAAAATTTCGGGCGAGAACATGATGACAGCATTTATACCTGTTATTTGTTGTAAGGCAGCTATTATCGTACCTATCAAAACAATTTTTCCCGTTTTCCCTTTAAATAATTCGCCGAACGACATCTTTTCCTTTTTCTGTTCGGCCATCATGGCTTTTTCCATTTCAGGTAGTTCTGTGTTCACAAGCTGCTCACCGCCAATAGCTGAAAGCACTTTTTTTGCTTCCTCTTTTTTCCCTTTAGATAATAACCAACGGGGACTTTCAGGAAATTTCAGAATCAGAAAAATCAGAAATACTATACCAAAAACTCCCGGTACAGCCAGCATATACCGCCAGCTGTTATCGCCCAACCCTATTAGTAAATAATCGAAAATATAAGCCAACACAATACCTATAGTAATGGCAAACTGATTAAACGAAACTAATCGTCCACGATTATGTGCAGGCGCAATTTCGGAAATATACATAGGCGCAACTACCGATGTAGCTCCAACAGCCAAACCTGAAAGCACACGCAGTATCGTTAGAACTGTAACCGACTCAGCGAGTGCACAGCCTAAAGCTGAAATAATATAGACTACGGCTGTAAAAAGCATAACATTCTTACGTCCGTATTTTTCGGTGAAATTGCCTGTAAATAAAGCTCCGATTAAACACCCGAAAGTTAACAAAGCAGCTACAGTACCCAGACCACTATCGGTAAGGGAAAACTCGCCTTTAATCATATCCACTGCTCCCGAAATGCCGGCCATATTCAGCCCGAAAAGTAACCCACCATTTATTGCTACAAAGGTTGTCCAATATAAATATTTGTTGTTTTGCATTGTATAACTTTATTTATTTAATGTTATTGATTTTGATATCTTCTACGCTGAATTTACCAGCTAGACAATAAAATTTAAGTTGATTCATGTATTCGGAAGGAAAAAACAAGGTTGTCATGGTAATTTCGCCCTCGTTGATAAATAATTCGGCTGAAGCTTTGTCCACCAACAAACGAACTCTGTAAGCGTCTTTTTTAATAAGTGGAGCATTCATTCCCATTGCAAAACGGTCATTAAAATCAGTCAGTCCACTCTTCTTTCTATCAATGCTAAGGAATCCTGTTGTATTGTCGAAATTAAATTTCAATGTTTCGTTTTTAGCATTATTCAAACTAAAACCAAATCCTTCAGCATTTCCCGGCTTTATTGTCATTTCAATCTCATAACTTCCATCGTTATCTTTCAGCAATTCAGTTATTGTTGCTTCTTTATCAACAAGCAGATTTGGTTTTTCCAAAGATTTGCCTTTCAAACTGCTCATTTCCTTTACAGGATAGCTGTTCAAAATTAAATGATTGCCGTTATTTACAATGGTAAGTTCACGGGCTATTGTGTTAGCGCTTCTAAAATCTTTTGTAGGTACTTGATTCGCATAATCCCAATTGCTCATCC
>JAGNPC010000135.1 GCA_017989795.1 Paludibacter sp.
ATGCTACTCAAAAAGCCCTTGACGCACTTTTTGTAAAAGTGGCTGAAGAAGAAAAAGCCATTCGCACCGACCCTGTGGCACGTATAAATGAAATTTTAAAGCGTGTTTTCGGACAGTTGGATAAAAAATAAATTCAGTTTCGCTGCGAATTTACAATGCAGAAAAAGCCTCGGGAGAAATTCTTTCGAGGCGAATTTGTTTTTGACCCGTATCGAGCGTAATGGAACGATTACTTCGGGATATAAATTTCACATACTTTTTATTCACAATATACTGACGACCCACTCTGAGAAAACTACTGACAGGCAACAACGATTTCAATCCAATCAGATTTTCCCTTACCACAACCGGATTTGTCCCTGAACAGAAATAAGCTATCGAATTTCTTTTAGCCGACTCAAAATACAGAATATCATCGGCGCAAAACAACATATCACCCTGAGCAGTAAAAAGTTTCAATCTATCTTCCGGCTCATCACGTGTATCAACCGATTTCTTCTCTTCGAAACATTTTTTGATTGCACAATCAAGTTCTATAGGGTCAACAGGTTTATCGATATAGTCCACTGCATTCAGGCGTATGGCTTTTTGTATATAATCGGCCACTTTATAGGCCGAAACAAACAACACCGGCACACAGGGAAAACTTTTTCGTATTTCAGCAAGCAATTCAAGTCCCGACATGCCAGGCATTTCCACATCGAGCATAATTAAATCGTATCGATCTGATTTAATCAAAAATAAGGCTTCACCTACAGTAGCAGCAAACGACAATTGAAAACCGGGATACAATTCGCGTATTAATTGTGCCAGATACAAACGGGAATACTCTTCATCGTCCACAATAAGTATTTTTTTTACAGATAATGACTTCATGCTACGCTGTATTAATTAAATAAATAATTATCAGGAATATATAACTCGATGCGGGTTCCTGTGCTATTTGATTCTTTGTCAAACAAATCAGTAATCCTATGTCGCATCTTTTCTGCATTATTTAAATTATAAAAATCTATCTGCGACTGCACCAACAACAAACCCTGACCATTCCCGTGAGTGCCCAATTCATTTGATCGCTTACGCCCTATCCCATCATCTTCCACAGTAACTATTGTGACATTGCTCCTCTTTTCAACCAAAATATGGAGATTTCCTTTTCCGGGCTTTGGTATCAATCCATGTCGAATTGCATTGTCGCAATAGGTATGAAGTGTCATTGTCGGAATTTTAATGTTAGCATTCACATCCGCAGCAACAATTATTTCGTAACTAAATCTATCGCCAAAGCGCATCTTTTCCAATTCGAGGTATTTCTCAATATACTCAAGCTCAACGCTTAGCGCCACATAATTTTTGTCGGCATTGGCAAGGGTAAGGCTGCTGAATTTCGAAAACACTGATATAAAATGTCCTGCCTTCAACTTATCTGTCATAGCAAAATGCCCTATGGCACTCAATACATTCTTAGTGAAATGAGGGATAATTTTGGAGCGCAAGGTATTTAGCTGCAATTCGTTTTGTAACTGTTTACGACTTAATTCCTCAATTTTTCGTTGCTGCTTTTGCTTGGTATAAGTTTTAGTAAAAAACACACTTAAAGCTATGATTACTAATAAATAAAACAAAAAAGCAATTGGTCGCAAATAAAATGGTACTGTAATAATAATATCGGGGCTTTGCACTATGTCCGACCACACAATTCCGTTCAAGCTACTTTGCACTTCGAAACGGTATTTTCCAGATCGCATATTGGTGTAATTTACCGACTTTGTATAAACAGGCTCCGACCATTTATCGGACAATCCAACCAATCGATACCTGAACCTTAGGGATTTGGGGGCCGAAATGGAATTGGCAATATAATCGATGCGGAAAAATTTATTGTCGTAAGCAATTTTCACTTCTCCATCCGAAAAAAAGTGACTCCTCCAATGTGTATTGTCGGTTGAGTAGGCAATTGCGGAAATACGCGGCAAAGGTGTATAATGGAAATGGTTTTTCACAATATCGTCGGGCCTAAACTTTAAAACATTGAGTGCTGTGGTAAGCCATACATATCCCTCGGAATCGATGCAAATGCCATTTTGTCCCGATTCCAAACCTGTAAAACCGCCATCGTGACCAATATTCACAACAGCTAAATTATCGTAATCCACACTTGTTCGAATATCAAT
The DNA here is from genome assembly GCA_017989795.1 of Paludibacter sp. Taxonomy (GTDB): domain Bacteria; phylum Bacteroidota; class Bacteroidia; order Bacteroidales; family Paludibacteraceae; genus Paludibacter. Next base: position 2,175 of record JAGNPC010000135.1, read on the forward strand.
TATTGCAAATCCATTTACACCGCCTACCACAATGTATTTGTTATTATAAACTGCCAACGAAGTGTAAGCACCCGTGAGTTGTTGCCGCGCCACACGGTATTCCTCGCCATTAGGTAATTCCACATAAATACCTTTTTCGGTGGCTTTCCAAAGGCAGTTTTTGTTGTCCAACGCCATGCTTACCACACCTGTGTATTCGCGCTTGGCAGTGTCGGCTATCAGTTTTCCGTTATCAAGCCAACCCGAGCCACGAAATGCCCCAACGCGAACTTTATTATTTCCATCTCGCACAATGCAAATAGGAAAACCTTTTTCGAAAGGATAAAATTTTTGTCTCTCGCCCATGCCCGTAAACAAACCCCGCCTTTGCGATACAGTGTCCATTCCCGAATACATAATCTCGTTCGTTTGCTTGTCGAAATATGCATACAAGCAACCCGGAGTATTCGAAATACTTTTATATTCGCCATTCACAAACTTCATCACTCCATTGCTGGTACTTATGTACAGAGTGTTGAGCTGATTATTGGTAGTGCTGCCCATGTAAATAAGCTTATTGGACACCTTCGTGTTAGCAAAAAGTTTTGCAGAGAGATCGATATTTTTTATGCGTTCATTTTTATCCATAGTGTACAAACCATTGCCATAACTGCCCAACCACATTGTGCCAACCTTATCCTCCACTATGGACCATATATTATCGGGCGCACCCAAATTAAAGTTATACTCTTCGATGGTGAGATTGAAAAAGTTATACAATCCATTTTCGGTTCCTATCCAAAGATTGTTTTCTTTATCAAGAAACGAAAAGTTGGGATAAGTAAATTTATAGTGCAATTTTGCTGTGCGCTGAGGCAAAAATTGATGCTCGCCATTGCTCAACGAAAGAAACGAACCATCGGGCAACCAAGTGCTGCGGTGCGAAGACCCAACAAACCTATTGCCAGTAGGAATAAACTGTCCATTCTCAATATTGTAAAGTTCGTAGCTGTTGCTATGCAGCTTTTCCAATGCGCACTTTTCAAAGTTTTTGTCAAAAATTGCGTTGCAAACATCATAAGGAAATTGCAGTTTTTTCGATATTTTTTTATCTGCATACAAATACAATGCATTTGTAGTTACAATGTGATCGCCTACCACCTTAACAACTTGAAAATTAGGCTGCGTGAGACGGTTAAACTTTTTGGTTTTAATGTTGAATATGTAATTGTTGCTTGGGTCGTTTAAACCTGTTTTATATTCTTCCATCAATCCAAAAACAAACAAATTATTGTTGTCGATAACCAATGATTTTGGCAAAAAGCCAGGCAAAACAATTCTTTCAGGTAAATCATACACATACACGCTGTCGTTTTGTTCGATAATAGCCATTTTTCGAGCCGTGAAAATAAGTTTTTTATCGCCCCATTCAGCAATATTAAATATTTCGCCCATTGGCAAGCCATTTTCGGTAGTGTAATTCTTAAAACTTGTGCCATCCCACTTACTCACACCTCCTTTGGTGCCAAACCACACAAAACCATCGCTATCCTGAAAAGCACACATCAACTGCATCTGCGCCAAGCCATCGCGCATACTAAAATACCTGTAGGCATAGTTGCGCGAGAGATAGGGAGCGGCGGATAAGGTGAGAGAGAGGAAAAACAAAACGCCTCCAAGCATGCCCCCTAACCCCCTAAAGGGGGAATTGAATAGGGTGAATAGATAAAATAGAGTTTTCAACATTTACTTGAATGAAATTACAATGAATTTTTGCACAAAAAATCTTTTAAATGTATATTGTTGATGCCCTGAAAATTACCTCCGGATGTAAAATTGTCCATAGTTACAACATATTTTGGATAGCTGTCCTGTATTTTCAACAAATTACCAAATTCCCGGTCATGTGTTTTCTCGTCGGTAATTAAATAGGCCGACTGTACATATACTTTCTGTCCCTTTTTAATGCCCACAAAGTCAATTTCTAACTTGTCCATTTGACCAACATACACTTCGTAACCCAATAATTTTAAATGATGATAGATAGCATTCTCCATAAGCTTATGAATATCGCGGCTCAAATCGATGTTTTGCTGACAATTGCGCAATCCCAAATCTTCGAAATAATACTTTTCACCAATCTCAAATTTTTTCAACCCATTTATATCAAACCGCTGAACCTTGTGCACTATGTATGCATTGCTCAAAGCCCGCAAATAATTGAGAATTATACTTACCGAAATTTCTACTCGCTGTGATTTTAAATATTTGTGGATATTGTTTGCCGAAAATAAACTACCCACATTATCGGCAATATAGCCTATCAAAGTTTCGAGAAATGCAACATTGCGAATGGATTCTCTGCTTACAACATCCTTAAGCAGAATAGTTGAAAATACATTTCGAAGATACTCCATAGTTATTCCTTCATCTAATTGCAAACGCGACAAGTAGGGCAATCCTCCATACGTGAGGAATAGTTTTAACGAGTTGTCCGAATTTTCTAGTTCGTGTAACATTAAAAATTCCGTATAACTCAAACTATTAATATAAAACTCTATGTATCTGCCAGATAGATAAGTAGAAAGTTCCGACGAAAGCATTTTTGCGTTACTGCCCGTACAGGTGATGTCGCATTTATCTTCGGCTTGTAAACTTCGTAGCACATGCTCAAATCCGCTGATATCTTGTATTTCATCAATAAACAGAAAGTTTTTTTTAGAATCGGACAAATGTTCATTGATATACGCAAACAAATCAACATCAGTTTCGATAAAACGGAACTTTTCAAACTCTTTGTTAATGAAAATGATATTGGCGTCGGGGTAGCTGTTTTCAATTGTTGCTGACAATTGTTTGAGCAAAAAGCTTTTTCCCACACGCCGTTGACCTGTAAGAACTTTAATAATCCCTTTATTGAAAAATGGAATTATTCTTTCGGTATAAATGGTTCTTTCTAATATCTTCATTATTTCATCTCCTATAATTAATAAACGATGCAAATATAGCAATTTTATTAAGTATACTCAACAAAAATACAAATTATTTAGTTTTCATCGACTATACTCAATAAAAATCAGTTCCGGCGCAGCATTTTTACGTGCCGCCACCAGAACTGATCGAAAAAGTAAACTACGAAAAAATAATAACAAATAATCAGGGTTAATACTTTTTGGGGAGGGTTAGTCCTTTATAAATTTCTGAGTATATACCACATTATCTTTCGAGAACTTCACTAAGTACACGCCAGGGAATAACTGTGACGTTTCAACAATAGTTGACTTCAATAAGCTCCCTTTATAAATAACTTGACCAATCAGATTCACAATTTCGAAACTTGTTTCACCATCATACTCCAAATGCATTTCGTTGCGAACGGGGTTTGGATAGATTTTGATCAAACCGTTATCTGAAATATAATTAGTTGATGTCTTATCAACTCTAATTTTATTCGACAATTCAGAACTACATCCATTTTTTGATACAATCACATAATACTCACCGTTGACAGTTGGGATATATTCTTGATCTATAGCCCCTACAATCAGCCCCTCTTCATTATACCATTGGTTACCTTCAATCATATTTGATTTTAGAGTATTATCAGTTATCGTAATTATTGGAGTTGTCGGTTTCTCATTCACTGTCACCGCTAGTGTAGCCGTTTGAGTTTCACCACAATCGTTTTTCGCTTTAACAGTAATATTGCCCGAAACAGCAGTATTGCTATAATCCACAGTAATGCTGTTTGTTGTGCTCGTACCCGTAGCGCCAGTTGGCAATGTCCATTCGTAACTCAATGCAT
>JAGNPC010000009.1 GCA_017989795.1 Paludibacter sp.
TGCTTTTAGCACCTTTTGCTACCGATCTTGAAGATTACGCGAAAGTGGATCAATTACCACAGTTGGAGGGAAAACGTATGATTATTATGTTTTCGCCCAAGAAAAAATAAATGGATATTTTATCAATTTAATATATATACAAATGCCAAAAATGAAAACTAACTCCGGTGCCAAAAAAAGGTTTTCCCTTACCGGAACAGGAAAAATTAAAAGAAAACATGCTTTTAAACGTCACATTTTGACTAAAAAAACAACAAAACAAAAACGTAACTTAACTCACGGAGCTCTTGTTTGCAAGACCGACTTGACAAACGTTAAAGAAATGCTTTGCTTGAAATAGTCAGCTGAACAAAACTTTAAAATCATTTTTCTTAGTAAAAAACAGAATGCCTTTAGCTCTTAAGTTCGTAAGCAAAATACGACGCTAACATTCACAAATCATTTTTAATTATGCCAAGATCAGTAAATCACGTTGCTTCACGTAAAAGAAGAAAAAGAATTTTAAGCCTCACAAGAGGTTATTATGGTGGCCGTCGTAATGTGTGGACAGTTGCTAAAAACACATGGGAAAAAGGTTTGCAATATGCTTACCGTGACCGTAAAACCAAAAAACGTAACTTCCGCGCATTGTGGATCCAACGTATCAACGCTGCTGCTCGCTTAGAGGGTATGTCGTATTCAAAATTAATGGGTGCTATCCACAAAGCTGGTATCGAAATGAACCGCAAAGTATTAGCCGATTTAGCAATGAATCACCCAGAAGCTTTTAAAGCTATCGTTTTAAAAGCAAAAAATGCATAATTAATTCAACTTTAGTTGAATAGATTACATAATTCGAAAAGCCGCTAACTATCAAGTTTGCGGCTTTTCACTTGAGAGGCTGGTACTGACTATAGTCAAATTTGTTTAATCATCATAAAAAATCAATATCAATGGCATTGCTGTGTAACAAAACGATGGATTTGGAGCAAATGTTATGGGTACAAACAAGCGAAATCTCTAATTGAGGGTCAATTTGATGTATAGCTGTTGCTATTTCAATAATCTTGAAAGCATCTTTTTGAATAATACGGCTTTTGCGAATCATTGAAATGCCGATTCGTGTATCCGAAAGTTGGATTAATTTGGTTCGCGTAGGTAAGTGATAAATACGTGCATCTATTTCCATAAACACCAAATTTATAATTAGTTATATAAAAAACAAACTAACACCAATAATACTGATAATTGCACCAATTATCTGTTGTGGTTTCACTTTCTCGTTGAACATAATAGCCGATGGCCATATAATAAATATGGGAACCAAAGCCATCAGGGTAGATGCAATGCCGGTGTTTGTATGCTGAATGGCAAATAAGGCGAGCGCCACACCAATAAATGGGCCGAATATCGAACCAATCGTCACGGCCTTCATTCCTTCACGATCGGTAAATGCCGTGCCTATTTTGGTCCAGCGTTTCAGGATGGTAATCATTACAATAAATCCTATTATACCAAAAAATGCCCTAATCTGTGTAGCTGCCAAGGCATCGTAAGTGCCAATGCCTTTTTTACTTAACAAAATTCCACCCGATTGTCCCAAAGCACCTCCAAAAGCTAATAAAAGACCCTTCAAGGGTATATTTAACTTCATTTTTCGATTCGATATAGCAACAACAATACCTGTTACACTCACTAAAATGGCAATAATTTCCAATGCCGTTAGCTTTTCATTCAAAAAGAACCATCCCAAAATAGCCGTTAACATGGGCGAAAAACTCATAATCAATGCAGCCGTACGCGAACCAATTATCAAATAAGATTTGAAGAGCACCATATCGCCAAGATAAAACCCTACAAAGCCCGATAAACCCAACCAAAACCACTGATAGGCAGTAGCATCAGTCGGGAAAAAGATACCCTTGGTAACCACTGTCGTTAAGCCCAAAAATACAATTGCCAGCAACAATCGAGTAAAATTCACCGATAATGATCCCATTCGTGCTCCCGCTTTTTCAAAAAACAAGGCGCTCATTGTCCAACAAAGCGATACACCCAAACCTGCAATTTCGCCTACATGTGCTATAGCCATACTAATTAAGTTATTTTTTTGCAAAGTTAAGGTTTATATCATTTGAATTCATACGAATCCATCATTGATATAAATAAACGCATCATGCATTTACAGTTTAAGTTATTAAGCTTTGTTTTTATTTAAAACAAGAACTTAAAATTCGTATTTAATTATAATATGTTGTTTTACAGCAAAAAAAAAGGAGAACGCACGCTATACATTCTCCTTTGATTGATTCGTAATTGAAAAATCAAAATTCTAAGACAAAACTAATATACATCTTTAGGAGCTTGGGGCAGTTAAAGAAAGTTTGTTTACCCAAAATCATGTACTAATAATAACGGATTAAGTTGCTAGGGAGCAATTTATTTTTTAAATAATTTTCTCTAATGCAGCAATGTTTTTAGCGATGTCATCGTCGGTTAAGCTATAATTAACCAAGTCGCCCGCTAGGTATTGATCGTACGCAGTCATATCCACCAAACCATGTCCCGAAAGGTTGAAAAGTATCGTTTTCTTCGTACCTTCTTCTTTGGCTTTCAGTGCTTCGTTAATAGCAGCCGCAATCGCATGTGCCGATTCTGGCGCAGGAACAATTCCTTCGGTTTGAGCAAATAAAACACCCGCTTTAAACGAATCAAGTTGCTTAATATCTACAGCTTCCATCATATTGTCTTTCATTAACTGACTAACAATAGTTCCAGCACCATGATAACGTAAACCTCCAGCATGAATATGAGCAGGAGCAAAGTTATGCCCAAGTGTAAACATCGGAATCAAAGGGGTATAACCCGCTTCATCACCAAAGTCGTACTGAAACACACCACGCGATAGCTTTGGACACGAAGCGGGTTCGGCCGAAATAAAGCGTGTTTTTTTACCATCTTTAATATTATGACGCATAAATGGGAACGAGATACCCGAAAAGTTAGATCCGCCTCCAAAGCAACCTATAACTACATCAGGGTACTCTCCAGCCATTTCCATTTGCTTTTCGGCTTCCAACCCAATCACCGTTTGATGCAACGAAACGTGATTTAAAACACTACCAAGGGTGTATTTACAGTTCGGAGTGCTCATAGCCAATTCTATCGCTTCCGAAATTGCAGTTCCCAAACTACCTTGATAATTAGGATGTTCGGTCAATATCTTACGTCCAGCCTTGGTCGACATACTTGGAGATGGCACCACTTGTGCTCCCCAAGTTTGCATCAGTGAGCGACGATATGGTTTTTGCTCATAGCTGATTTTAACCATGTAAACGGCCAATTCCAACCCAAATGCCTTCGATGCAAAAGCCATTGCAGTACCCCATTGTCCTGCACCAGTTTCAGTGGTAACATTGGTTACTCCTGCTTCTTTGCAATAATATGCTTGTGCCAGTGCTGAATTCAATTTATGCGATCCCACCGGACTAACACTTTCATTTTTGAAATAGATGTGAGCAGGTGTATCCAATGCTTTTTCAAGGTTATATGCACGTACAAGTGGAGTAGGGCGGTAAATCTTGTACTTTTCACGTACTTCTTCGGGTATTTCTATCCAAGCATCGGTGTCGTTCATCTCCTGATCGGCTAACCCTTTAGCAAACAATGGATACAAATCGTTAGCTGTTATTGGCTCGCGAGTACCTGGATGCAACATTGGCATCGGTTTAGTTGGCATATCTGCCATAATGTTATACCATTTTGTTGGTAAATCACTCTCGGGTAAAAGAAACTTTTTGGTTTTTTCCATACTATCTAAATTTATTGAATATGATTATTTTGTAATAATGTCTTTTGGTCAATCAAAAAATATATTTATCTTAAAAAGGAGGACAAATATAGTTAAAAACAGATGGATACAAATATAAAAGTCAAATTATTAATTAAAATGAAAGTAAATTTAGCGTATATTAAACGAAATGTAATAAATTCGAAAGCATACGTATCTTTAAAATAAAAATACTAAATTTGCATATCAATAAAATAAATCAGAGAAAATGGTACAATCAATGACTGGCTTTGGAAAAGCAACATGTGAATTTGGAAATAAAAAAATAGTTGTAGAGATTAAATCGCTAAATAGCAAGCAGTTGGATTTATCTACTCGCATCTCTGGTCTCTACCGCGAAAAAGATATTGAAATTCGAACCGAACTTTCGCAACAACTCGAAAGAGGTAAAATTGATTTTGCACTATATATCGACAATTCGGGCAAAGAGTCTGTTTCTCAAATCAATCAATCTGTTTTAATGGCTTATTATGAGCAAATTAAAGCTATTGCTGATAAAACAGGTATGGAATTGCCTACCAATTGGTTCGAAATTTTATTGCGCTTACCCGATGCCCTTAAAACAGATGTCGTTGAAATGGACGAAAACGAATGGGTTGTAATCAAAACAGCAGTGAGCGAAGCCATTGTACAACTCAAAGAATTTAGAACCCAAGAAGGTAAATCGCTCGAAAACGTATTTGTTACTAAGATAAACAGCATTGCCAATCTGCTCGAACAAATTGCTCCTTACGAAAATGAACGTATCGAAAAAATTAAATTAAAACTCGAGGAAAATCTCCAAAACCTCTCTGAGAAAATAACTTACGATAATAATCGTTTGGAACAAGAACTTATTTTCTACATCGAAAAGTTAGATGTAAACGAAGAAAAAGTTAGACTCAAAAACCATTTGGATTATTTTATCGAAACCATGAATAACGAGAAATCACCAGGTAAAAAACTTGGATTTATTGCTCAAGAAATTGGTCGCGAAATAAATACTTTGGGTTCTAAGTCGAACCATAGTGAGATGCAAAAAATCGTTGTTTTAATGAAAGACGATTTAGAACAAATAAAAGAACAAGTGCTTAATGTTCTATAGATAATAGCATCGTTTTTAATCAACACATCATCACATCAACATATCAATACATCTTTCTTATGGCAGGTAAACTTATCATTTTTTCAGCACCATCAGGGGCTGGAAAAAGCACCATAGTTTCATATTTACTTACCCAAAATCTAGGTCTTGAGTTCTCTGTCTCGGCTACTAGTAGAGATCCTCGAGGTACCGAAATTCACGGCGAACATTATTATTTTCTAAGTGCTGAAGATTTTAGAAAAAGAATTGATAATAAGGAGTTTATTGAGCACGAAGAAGTGTATACGGATTTATACTATGGAACACTTCGCTCAGAGATTGATCGCATATCAAACAAAGGAAATAACATTATTTTTGATGTAGATGTGGTTGGTGGCTTGAATCTCAAAAAGCAATTTGGCGACAATGCATTGGCACTTTTTATTGCCCCTCCAAGTATTGACGAGTTACTAAAACGACTCAATAATAGAGGAACCGACACGCAAGAAATGATTGCTCAACGTGTTGCAAAAGCTGAACACGAGCTAAGCTTTGCACCTCAGTTTGATGTGGTAGTGGTAAACGATAATCTTCAAATTGCACAAAAAGAAGCTGAAAATATCATTCGAAATTTTCTTGATAAATAGTAGTATTTTTCTCATTTATCAATACTCAAGCTTATGAACATAGCTCTTTTTTTTGGATCGTTTAATCCATTTCACCTTGGACATCAATCATTGGCCGAATGGATTGTGAACAATTATTCTTTTGATGAGCTGTGGTTTATTGTTTCTCCCTGCAATCCATTGAAAGAAAAAGCTGATTTAATCGATGAAAACTTACGCTTAAAAATGCTTTTAGGTGCAACAACGAATAATCCAAAATTAAAAGCTTGCGATATTGAGTTCAATATGCCCATTCCATCCTATACTATTGATACACTTCGTAAACTCTCTAGTACCTTCACACAGCATACTTTTAGTTTGCTTATTGGTGGTGATAATGCATTAGTTTTTGATAAATGGAAGAATTACAAGGAATTACTTGATGAATACTCGGTTTATGTATACCCACGTACCGGATCCAATTATGAACTCGTTCGTCACACTTATCCTTCGATGAAATTAATTGACTCACCAATTTTCGATATTGCTTCAACCCAAATTAGAACAGCCATTAAACAACAAAAGGATGTATCTAGTTTAGTACATCCCTTTGTAAATCAATTTATTATAAAAAATAATCTCTATAAAGATTAAAGATACGGATTGTTTGCTTTTTCTTCAGTAATAGTAGTTGCTGGTCCATGACCACTATATATTACAGTCGAATCGGGTAGGGGAAGTAAACGATTTTGAATAGATCGAATCAAAGTTGCATAATCACCTTTAGGCAAATCAGTTCGGCCTATTGAGCCCTTAAATAACACATCGCCAACAAATACGCAACCTTCTTCTTCGAAATAAAATGCCACACTACCTGGCGAATGGCCCGGAACATGCAATGCTTTAAATCGCATACTACCCACTTCAAACTCTTGATTATCTATAATATAAGCATCAATTGGCTGAGGCTCATCTTTAATCGGAATCCCAAACATAGCTCCATGAGCTTTTACATTATCTAATAAAAACTCGTCTTCAACATGAGCCTCAGGCTTTACCTGATATGTTTCCGCTAAAAATCGATTCCCAAACTGATGATCTAAATGTAAATGTGTATTGAGAACTTTTACTATATTAATATGATTATCTTTAATATAAGCATCAAAAGCCTTTTTCTCATAATCTAAAATGATTCCACAATCAAAAACAATAGCTTGCTTATTTTCGTCGTATACTAAATAAGTATTTTCTTGAAACGGATTAAATATAAATGTTTTAACTGTCATTCTACGAGTAATTTATAAAGGAACATATACTATTTTCTTAGTCTTAAAAAATTCATCATCAAAATAGGTACTTATTTCAAATGCTTCCGCAATATTTTTATAAGGCAAAATTTCATGCAGTAGTTCGCCACCTTTAAGGCAAATCAAACCATTGGGTAAAGCGTTTCTGGCCTCTTTTTTAACATTCTTACGAACTAATTTCACTAAGTCGTCAAGCGGCATAACTGCTCTGCTTACCACAAAGTCAAATTTAGCTTTTTCTTCTTGTACACGTTCATGTTTTAAAAAGATATTAGTTAGGCCAATAGCCGTTGAAACTTCCGTACCAACTTTAATTTTTTTACCAATAGAGTCTATCAATGTAAAATGCACTTCTGGAAACAGAATTGCCAATGGAATACCCGGAAAACCTCCACCTGTGCCAACATCAAGCACTGTACTACCCGCCTTAAAATTAATTATTTGCGCAATAGCAAGCGAGTGCAAAACATGGTGTAAGTACAAATTTTCAATATCCTTGCGCGAAATAACATTTATTTTCGAGTTCCAATCAACATATAAGTCATAAAGCTGCTCAAATTGTGATAGTTGAGTAGGAGTGAGGTTGCTAAAATATTTACGTATAAGTTCCATTCTGATGTGTTTTACAATAGAATACAAAGTTACAGCATTATTTTTGATTATAAAAATTGAAATATTTTTCAATTAGAAAATCATAATAATACTAATATATAGATAGTTACAAACGATTTACCATACGATATCGCATGAAATTTTATTTTATGATAGAAATATACTATCTTTGCAGCCGTTTTTTATTGTATCGAAAATCATAAATACTTTAGTTTCAGCTTATTTATTGCTGATATAAAATAATTTTTAAATATGAAAGCATACGTTTTTCCCGGACAGGGAGCACAATTTACAGGCATGGGTAAAGATCTTTACGATCAATCGCCACTAGCAAAAGAATATTTCGAAAAAGCTAACGAAATTCTTGGGTTTCGTATCACCGATTTAATGTTCGAAGGTACTGCCGAAGATTTAAAACAAACCAAAGTTACTCAACCTGCTGTATTCTTACACTCTGTAATTTCAGCTATCGTTTTAGGCGATGATTTTAAACCAGAAATGGTTGCAGGCCACTCATTAGGTGAGTTTTCTGCATTAGTTTCTGCCAAAGCAATGTCGTTCGAAGATGGCTTGCGTCTTGTTTCTGCTCGTGCGTTGGCAATGCAAAAAGCATGCGAAATAGAGCCTTCAACAATGGCCGCAGTGTTAGGCTTGAGCGATGAGGCTGTAGAAGAAGTTTGTGATTCTATCAAAGATTTAGTTGTTGTACCAGCTAATTACAACTGCCCAGGACAATTAGTTATTTCAGGCTCAATTGAAGGTGTCGACAAAGCCTGTGAATTACTAAAAGAAAAAGGAGCAAAACGCGCATTGAAACTGCCTGTAGGTGGTGCATTCCATTCTCCATTGATGCAACCTGCTAGCGAAGAGCTTCAAGCAGCTATTAAAGCTACTGTATTCACAACTCCTATATGCCCTGTTTATCAAAATGTTAACGCATATCCTCAAACAGATGCTGCTGCAATTAAAGAAAACCTAATTGCACAACTTACTGCTCCTGTTCGTTGGACTCAAACGGTTAAAAATATGGTGACTGATGGCGCTACTGAATTCTTTGAATTAGGACCTGGCGATGTTCTTAAAGGCTTAGTTAAAAAAATATCACCCGAAGTGACTGTAGGATAATTTCACTTCGAATATATAGTTTATTAAAAGGTACAAGTAAAAATTTGTACCTTTTTTTATTATTTATCCATATTTCAAATACGTAAATAATTGAATGCTTCATTTATTTTTTGTATTTTTGTTCTCTAATAAAAATTGATTTATAAAGAATTAGAACAATCTAATTATGTACAGAACACATACATGTGGCGAACTTCGCCTTTCGAATGTTAGTCAGCTAATTACCTTATCAGGCTGGGTTCAACGTTCACGCAAAATGGGTGGAATGACCTTTGTTGATATCCGCGATAGATATGGTGTAACGCAGTTGGTTTTCAACAATGAAACAGATGCTGAATTATGCGAAAATGCAAATAAACTAGGACGTGAATATGTAATTCAAATCACAGGATTAGTTGCTGAACGAAGCAATAAAAATTCGAATATTCCTACTGGTGAAGTAGAAATACTTGTATCAGAGCTTATTATACTTAATGAGGCTCAAACTCCTCCATTTACTATCGAAGATAATACCGATGGTGGCGATGATATTCGCATGAAATACCGTTACCTCGATTTACGTCGTAATTCTGTACGTAATAACATGATTCTTCGCCATCAAATTGCCTTCGAAACACGTAGATATCTAGATCAACTTGACTTTTTAGAGGTTGAAACGCCAGTTCTAATTGGATCAACTCCTGAAGGTGCTCGCGACTTTGTTGTCCCTTCGCGTATGAATCCAGGTCAGTTTTATGCGCTACCTCAATCGCCTCAGCTTTTTAAGCAATTGCTTATGGTTTCTGGTTTTGATCGTTACTTCCAAATAGCTAAGTGCTTTAGAGATGAGGATTTACGTGCCGACCGTCAACCTGAGTTTACTCAAATCGACTGCGAAATGTCATTTGTTGATCAAGAAGATGTACTACAAATTTTTGAAGGTATGACAAAGCACCTTTTCAAATTTGTAAAAGACATTGACTTAACTGAGGCATTTCCACGCATGACGTGGCATAATGCAATGAAATATTATGGGTCAGACAAGCCAGATATTCGCTTCGATATGAAATTTGTTGAACTTAAAGAAGCTGTTTCGGGTCGTGATTTTGTAGTATTTGATAGTGTCCCTTATGTAGCAGGTATTTGTGCTCCAGGATGTGCTAAATACACACGCAAGCAAATCGACGAGTTGATTGAATTTGTAAAACGTCCGCAAATTGGTGCCACAGGTTTAGTATATATTCGTTGCGAAGCTGATGGAACATTTAAATCGTCGGTTGATAAATTTTATTCGAGCGATGACTTAAAAAATATTGCAAGCCTTTTTGATGCCAAAGCTGGCGATTTGATCTTAATTATGGCTGGTAAGCAAATTAAAACTCAAAAAGCACTTTGCGAATTACGACTTGAAGTGGGAGCGAGGCTTGGCTTACGCAATAAAAATGTGTTTGCACCATTGTGGGTTATTGATTTTCCATTGTTTGAGTGGGATGAAGAAACGCAACGTTTTTATGCAACACATCATCCATTTACTTCACCAAACCTAGATGATATTCCATTACTTGATACAGACCCAGGTAAAGTTAGAGCAACTGCTTACGATATGGTAATTAATGGCGTAGAACTTGGCGGTGGATCTATTCGTATACACGATAGCAAATTGCAAAACCGTATGTTTGAGCTACTTGGCTTTACACCCGAGAAAGCAGAAGCTCAATTTGGATTCCTTATGAATGCTTTCCAATACGGTGCGCCACCACACGGTGGTTTGGCTTTTGGTTTGGATCGTCTGGTATCGCTTTTTGCTGGTCTAGATAGTATTCGCGACTGTATAGCATTCCCAAAAAACAATTCAGGTCGCGATGTTATGATGGATGCACCATCGGTTTTGGATCAATCGCAATTAGATGAGTTAAATTTGGTTATTTATATTAAACCTACTGAAAAGTAAAAAAATACAATTTTTATGACTGAAAAAGAAATTAAAGAAAAAGCTGAACAAATAATTGAAGCATTGACTGCTATTAGTTTAGGCAAAGAACCAAATTTGTTATCAAACGAGGTTTATAAGAAAATTGCAGATCATCCCAATCTTACTAAAATGATTGCTGAATATATTTCTTATTTACAGTCATTTAATGGAAAAGTTGAAACTCCAATTAGCATTAAATTGCTTTTTGATTTTAGAATGCAACTTGTGGAGTTGTTTGATACAATTTAAACTAAATATCAGTATTTTCTAATAAATAATAAAGCAAATCATAATTTCATGATTTGCTTTATTATTTTAATCAATTATTAATTATTAATTATTAATTATCAGCTGATTAATAATTGATTGAAAAATGATTTTATTTGCACAGATTATTTCGTATTGACTTTGTTAACCAAGAATCAATATATCTTATTTGACATAATATATATTATAGTATAATTTTATAGTTTAAAAAATACGCCTAATCAATTACTTGATTAGGCGTATTTTTAATTATCCTTCAATTTCACTAAATTCTTCTAATTCAATCATAATCGTATCTTTAGGAATTCGATCGCCAATCTTAACATTAATCTTTTTGATTTTTGCAGTAAAAGGCATTTCAATTCTGTTTCGCATTTTCATTGCTTCCAAAATTAATAATGGTTCTCCTTCTTTTACAATTTGATTTTCTTCAATTGATATTTGAATAATTGTACCAGGAATAAAAGACTGAATCTCTAGTGGATTAGCCTCAACCCAAATCTTCCTATTCTTATATTTTTTTGTTAACAACGTTTTGTATTTTCTAGCTGTTACAGCAAAATCAACAAGTTCAGTTGTATCTATTTTATTTTCAAGCATATTGATAATTTTAAATGAGTAATAAGTAAACGAATTGTTTTATTCATTTAAATAATATCAAAATGGTGGAACACCATGTTTTTTAAATGGACGATGATCATCCTTTAATTTTGAAACTTCCAAAGCATGTAATAACAATTCGCGTGTTTCTTGTGGTTCAATTACAGCATCGATATAGCCTTTAGATGCAGCTACAAAAGGGTTTGCAAATTTGTCAATGTACTCTTGAACTTTAATCTGACGCATTGCATCCTCATCTTCGGCCTCCATAATTTCTTTGCGGAAAATAATATTTGCTGCACCTTCTGGTCCCATTACTGCAATTTCGGCTCCTGGCCAAGCAAACATAAAGTCGGCACCTAAGTGACGAGAGTTCATTGCAATATAACCACCACCATAAGCTTTGCGTAAAATTACTGTAATTTTTGGAACAGTAGCTTCAGAGTAGGCATAAAGCATTTTTGCACCGTGACGAATAACACCTGCGTGCTCTTGATCTACACCTGGTAAGTATCCTGGCATATCTTCTAAAGTTACGATTGGAATATTAAATGCATCGCAGTAAAGAATAAAACGAGCAGCTTTATCTGAAGCATCACAATCTAAAACACCTGCTAAGTACATTGGTTGATTGGCTACAAAACCAATAGTTTCACCATTTAAACGTCCAAAACCAATAACAATATTAGCAGCCCACAATTCATGAACTTCCAAAAATTTTGAATCGTCGGTTAGTGCATAGATTATTTCACGAACATCATAAGGCTGTTTTGGGTCAGCTGGAATAATGTTTTCAATATTCTTTTTATAGGATGGTTTTTTAGGGGCTACTTTTGCAGCTTTTTGTAAATTGCTATGTGGAATTAAAGATACAAGTTCTTTTATTTGCTCCAAACACTCTAATTCGCTCATTGCATAGAAATGTGCATTACCTGTAATCTCGGCATGTACACGTGCACCACCTAAATCTTCTTGCGATATTTTTTCGCCCAATACCGTTTCAATTACGTTTGGCCCAGTAATGAACATTTTTGAGATATTTTCTACCACAAAAACAAAATCAGTCAAAGCTGGAGAATATACTGCTCCACCGGCACAAGGGCCTAAAATAACAGAAATTTGTGGAATAACACCCGAAGACATTGTATTACGATAGAAAATTTCACCATATCCTGCTAAAGCACTGATACCTTCTTGAATACGAGCACCACCCGAATCATTAATCCCAATACAAGGAACTTTCATTTTGAGTGCATGATCCATGATTTTCGTAATTTTACGAGCATGCTTCAAACCCAATGAACCTCCCATTACTGTAAAGTCTTGAGCGTAAATACATATTGGAGCACCATTAATTGTACCAGTACCAGTGATAACTCCATCACCAGCTAATACTTTGTCATCCATACCAAAATTTCGCTCTTCATGCTCTACAAAAAGATCATATTCGTGAAATGAATTTGGGTCTAAAAGCGTTAGGATACGTTCACGGGCAGTCATTTTACCCATTGCAACCTGTTTTTCGATAGCTTTATCGCCACCTCCTTTTTCAACAATAGCTTTTTTCTGACGTAAAGCCAAAATGTTTTTCTTTAATGACATAATTGTTTTATTTGATTAAACTTAAGAATTTGTAGTATAGCAATACTTTTTTCTAAAATTGCCCACAAAAATAACACTTTTTTTCCTTATTTGTGCAGTATTCAGCATTTACTTATAAACAGTTAATAATTAATCGTTCATTTTCAGCATTTTAATTGCTCTTTTGCTTGCCGAAATCATCGCTGGTCTCGTAAGTAATGAGCCAAAATTATCTAAATATGCAAACAACTCTAATTTTAAATCAGGCTCTAAACGACAATAATCTGTGAGTATTTTTAGCGATAAGGATTGAACTGCAACTGGCTGTTTTTCTGAAATCATCCAATCAAAACAATTATTTATAATCGATACAGGAGGGATTGGGAAGTTTGATTGCAGTTTATTTATAATTGATAGTAATAGTCTCCGCTGTCCGACAATTTGAGTGGATAGCGTTAGTGAAATGATTTTTTCAAAAGAATCATCATTTATTATTGTAGGTTTATTCTCAATAATTTTTTCGCAAGCCCACGTAGCACGCCATGCTATTTTATAATCAGAATGATTAAGCAATTGAAACAGCTCTAAAAATTTCGAATCGTCGTTTAAAATCGTAAAGGTGATTTCATCAATTATTCGCCTAGATAGATTACTCTTTAATAATTCAGCATAATTCATATTGAAAAGCATTTACCTAAATATTATTTCTTTAATTACCTCTGCCCCTACTTCTCTGTTTAACGATGCTTTTATTTGCTCGCGTGTGATGAATAAATCGTGGCGTAATACGGATGAATTAATTGAAACAAACAAAATACGATTGGAAATACTTAGGGCTGTAGTATATTGAATTATGTTTTCTCCTAGTACTTTTGGCCATGCGTCAAGTATATGTTTTTCATTTAATTTTTTATCTAAATGATTTGTTTTTAATACTTGTTGAACGACATCTCGAAGCAGTTCCGTGTTGCGTTTTCTCATCTATTTATCGTAATTTAAGTACTCGACCTATTCGTGCTGTTTCGGTGTAAAGCATATTGTTGAGCTCATACAATTTAACAAGGCGAATGGCATAAGTTTGTGAAATACTATACATGGTTTCGCCACTTTTAATTACATGTGATTCAATACCATAGCTTGCTTTTGATTTTTTTCGTTTTATATAAATCTGCATACCTGGTTTTAACATATAATTTGGCTCAAGTTCATTATATTCGAGTAGTTTTTTTACACTAATATTCAGTTCATCCGATAAACTTTCGAAACTATCTCCAACATTGGTAACAACAAATTTTACACGGTTTGATTTATAAATTGTATGAATGGAAATTGCAGAAATTTTGGCATGCCTACCCCTTAAGTTTTCGCTTATAGTTGAGTGCTCATTCGATGATGAATCGAATGTTCTTTTATGACTTTTGAGTAAATCGTACTGATGAAGTTCATAGTTTTCGATAAGCGAAATTAGCTTATATGCATACGAAGGATCAGTAGCATATCCTGCTTTTTTTAACCCGTGTGCCCACGATTCATAATCAGTTTGACTATAATCAAATAGGAATGAATACCTCGTTTTATTCTTCAAAAATAAAGAGTGATCTCGATATGAATCTAAAACATCATTATACTTTCTAAAGCACTCGCCTTTATCATCGTCATCATGGTATACTTTATCACCAGTCCAGTCGCTGTGGCATTTAATACCGAAATGATTGTTCGAACGCAGAGCAAATTCGCTTTTTCCAGCACCCGACTCCAACAAGCCTTGTGCAAGTGTGATACTGGCTGGTATTCCGAATTCTTTTTGCTGTATTACCGCAAATTCGGAGAAATTTTGGATATAATTTATGTAAAGTTGACTTTTAGTTTGCGAAAAAAGGCTGAAAGAAATGAATATAAATAAAAGTAAAAAATTATATTTTGAAGGTTGCATAAATGACACTATTGATATTTTCAACAAAAATACAAAAAAGTATCAATTAAAAAAGACATTCTACCAACTTTTTTGTTTATAACTTTTTTCTTTTCTCTTTAATTTGAATTCTTAAAATTATCTTTTCATCTTTAAATTCTCGTAATGCATTTGAAGCAATCCACTTAGCTGATTTATGGTTTTGAAGTAATATGCGTTCGGCACATTCAATCGCTTTTTCATTGAGATACATGTTTCGTTTGCCTATTTGACGCAGCGCCCAGTTCACTGCCTTGCACACAAAGTTACGATTATCCCATGCTTGTTGCTCGATAGCTTCAAAATAACTAATAAATTGATTATCAGTCATTATTTTATTGTGAACGGCATTGATACACATAAGAACAAAAGCCGTTCGCTTTCTAAATACTTCATTATCGCTTAATAATGAAACGATAAGTTTATCAGAAAATCCAGCTTCAAAAAATAAATTCACACTTTGATCACAAACATCCCATGAATCAAAACCATTCAGATATTGCTCAACTTTATCTAAAGTAAGCGTTTGGGGATTATCAATATAACTTGCTAAAATCTTGGCTTCATGAATTCCTGTTGCTAATAACAGACTAGCCAAATCAGCATTTTGTCCAATTTCTTTTGCAATGATTCGAATGTATGGAATTTTAACACCAAGTGCTGTATCTTGCTTAATGCCAAAGTTCTTCAATTTATTGAAATGCTCGATTGAAGCCATCATTTTTAGACTCTCAATAACACCATCTAATTCGCTATTTTTCATAACTATATCTATAAATTGCAAAAAAAAACACCAACAAAAAAATTTATTTTAAGTTGGTGTTTTTAAATATCGTTTTTATAAAACCTATAAATCAAATTTCAAGAGCTCCAATTATTTCATTTACTGATGAATAATTATGGCGAATAAGATATTCTTCAATTCCAGCTACAACTTTTTCGGAAATAGTAGGGTCAATAAAGTTCGCGGTACCAATTTGAACTGCTGTAGCGCCAGCAAGTATAAATTCAATGGCATCAGTTGCATTCATAATGCCTCCCATACCAACAACAGGTACTTTAACCGACTTAGCTACTTGCCAAACCATGCGTAATGCTACGGGCTTAACAGCAGGCCCCGATAAACCACCTGTAACGGTAGATAAAACCGGTATGCGCTTTTCTGCATTTATTGCCATTCCTAGCAATGTGTTAATGAGTGAAATGGAATCAGCTCCCTCTGCTTCTACAGCCATTGCTATTTCAGCAATATCGGTAACATTCGGCGAAAGCTTAACCATAATCTCTTTTTTGTACACCCTTCGCACAGCATTAACAACCTGACTAGCAGACAAGCAACTTGTTCCAAAAGCCATTCCACCTTCTTTTACGTTTGGACACGATATATTCAGCTCAATGCCCGGAATTTTATCTAAATCGTTTAGCATTTCTGCTGTTGTTATATAATCTTCGATTGTACTTCCAGATACATTAACAAACAAAGCTGTGTCAAATGATTTTATATCGGGGTAAATTTTATTAATAAAGTATTCGACACCCTTATTTTGCAAACCAACAGCATTCAACATGCCCGATGGTGTTTCGGCCATACGTGGATATGCATTACCTTGTCGGTCGTGCAATGTAGTACCTTTTACAACAATTCCGCCAATTCGTGACAAATCCATGAAATCAGCATACTCGGTTCCATAACCAAATGTTCCCGATGCAGTCATCACAGGGTTTTTAAGTTCTGTACGACCTAATTTTACTTTCAAATCTACCATTTCAGTTTTTCAATATTAAATACAGGCCCTTCGGTACACACACAAACATGACCATCTACACTATCAGTTACACAACACAAACAAGCTCCAAATCCACATGCCATCGTATTTTCGAGAGATACTTCACATTCGATTTTATTATTTTTTGCATAAGCAGCTACAGCTTTCATCATTGGAGTGGGGCCACAACTATAAATCATATCATAGGAGTTTTTCGATAAAATAGAATGATTGGTTACAAATCCTTTTTCACCATATGTTCCATCTTCGGTTGTAGTGTACACATTTCCGTACTTCGAAAAATCAGCTAATTGTAATAAATTTTGTTCAGATCTTCCACCTAATAAAAAATCGCACTCAATACCTATTTCCTTTAGTTTAGAGCCCAAAAACAACAGAGGTGCAATACCAACACCACCACCAACTAAAAGTGGCTTAAGCGCCATAGATTGAGGTATAGTGAATGTATTACCCAGCGGTACTAACATATTGAGGATATCACCGTTTTTAAGAGTAGCTAATTGGGCTGTACCAGCGCCTACAACCTGAATTAACAACCATAGTTGATTGGAAGTATAATCAACAAAATTAATTGAAATAGGCCTACGTAGAAAGGCTTCTGAAGAGTTGTCAACTCTAAGCTCAACAAATTGGCCTGGCTGCATTGCAGGTAACTCTGAATCGGATCCCAAAATTAATAGAAAATACTGATCGTTAAGAGCCAAATTGTCTTTTACAACCAGATCAAGCATGTTTTTTTTCATTATTTACTTGTTGTAATTCAGTGATTTATAGCAAAATACA
>JAGNPC010000136.1 GCA_017989795.1 Paludibacter sp.
ACTGTTTTTCATTCTGAATGGATGGGCAGAAAGTTGAATATGATAGATTGTCCAGGTGCTGACGACTTTGTGGGCGGTCTAATTACTTCGCTTAGTGTTACCGACACTGCGTTAATGCTTATTAATGCACAACATGGTGTAGAAGTAGGTACGCAAAATCAATACAGGCAAATAGAGAAACTTAAAAAACCATGCATATTTGTAGTGAATCAACTTGACCATGAAAAAGCAGATTTTGATAAAACAGTGGATGATTTGCGTCAAAATTTTGGCAATAAAGTGGTACTTATTCAATATCCGATTCAAACGGGACCTGCTTTTAATGCCGTTGTAGATGTATTGCTAATGAAGTTGTATACGTGGAAACCTGATGGTGGCGTACCAACGATTAGCGATATTCCAGCCAATGAACTTCAACGAGCTTCCGAATTGCACAATATTTTAGTGGAGGCAGCTGCAGAACATGAGGAAAATTTGATGGAAAAATATTTTGCCGATGGTAATTTGACTGAAGATGAAATGCGTATGGGTATTCGTTTTGGCTTGGTGCATCGTGATATTTTTCCTGTTTTTTGCATTAGTGCTGCCAAGGATATGGGCGTGCGTCGTTTGATGGAATTTTTAGGGAATGTAGTTCCCTATGTTAGGGATTCGGCAGCTCCTGTAGCAACTAATGGAGAAGAGGTTGCTCCATTACAAGAAAATAACGCTTCTATTTATGTGTTTAAAACCTCTGTAGAGCCTCATATTGGCGAAGTCTCTTTCTTTAAGGTGATGTCTGGAAAAGTAAAAGAAGGTGATGATTTGTATAATGCCACTCGCCAAAGCAAAGAGCGATTAACTCAAATCTACGCTGTGTGTGGAAGTATTAGAACAAAAGTGGATGAATTAGTAGCAGGCGATATTGGTGTCACAGTTAAGCTCAAAAATACGCGTACATCCAATACCTTAAACGGAAAAAATGCTGACTTACAGTTTGATTTTATTAAATATCCCGAATGGAAATTCCGTAAAGCAATTGCAGCGGTTAATCAGGCTGATGAGGAAAAACTAAGTGAGGTGTTAACTCGCATGCACGAGGAAGACCCAACTTGGATAATTGAATACTCTAAAGAATTAAAACAAACGATTGTTCATGGACAAGGAGAATTTCATCTCAAAACACTTAAATGGCGTATCGAAAATAACGATAAAATCTTGATTAATTATTCAAATCCACGTATTCCATACAGAGAAACCATTACGAAAACAGCTCGAGCGGATTACCGACATAAAAAACAGTCGGGTGGTGCGGGTCAGTTTGGCGAGGTACATTTGATTATTGAACCATGTGTAGAAGGTGTTCCTGAAAAAGAAGTGTATAAGATTAGTGGACAGGAAATAAAAATTTCTGTACGTGATAAACAAGAATATCCATTAGAGTGGGGGGGTAAGCTTGTGTTTATTAACAGTATTGTAGGTGGTGTGATTGATGCTCGATTTTTGCCTGCTATTCAAAAAGGAATAATGGATTGTATGGAGCAAGGTCCGCTAACAGGTTCGTATGCACGTGATATCCGTGTAATTGTGTATGATGGAAAAATGCACCCAGTAGATTCTAACGAAATATCTTTCCGTTTGGCGGGTAAATATGCTTTTAGCGAGGCTTTTAAAAATGCAGGACCAAAAGTATTAGAGCCTATATACGATGTAGAAGTGCTAGTGCCTAGTGCAAGTATGGGCGATGTAATGAGCGATTTGCAAGGACGTCGTGCGTTGATAATGGGAATGGAATCAGACAAAGGTATGGAAAAAATATTTGCGAAAGTTCCATTAAAAGAAATGAACAATTATTCCATTTCGTTGAGTTCTAATACTCGGGGAAGGGCTTCTTTTAGCATGAAATTTGCTTCTTACGAATTACTGCCTTCTGATGTGCAAGATGCCTTGCTTAAAGAGTACGAAAAGAGCAAGGTGGCTGAATAAATAATGATGTTAGTTTTTGAACAAAAATAAGGCGTTTCAGAATTTCTGAAACGCCTTATTTACTATCTGTCATGTAAAATGCTATCTATTTAGTCGAGCGGAAATAACCCAAGGGCTTACTTGGCGAACAGAAGTTATTGCAAACTGACCTCCACCATTTTCGCTTTCGATAGTAGCTATGGCGGCAGACATTACTGCAGCTACTTCATCTTCGTCATCGTTGCTTTCTGCTGTCTCTTGTGCAGGTTTTGAAGATGCGACAACAGGAGTTGCTTGTTTTTTTTGTTCTTCTTTTACGGCTTCAAGCGTACCATTTTTACGCATTTGGAAGAATTTTTCTGCTACTTGTGGCAGTAAGGCATATGTTAGTACATCTTCCTCTTGTATCATCAAATCTTTAATAGCTTCGCGTGTTTTTTCCAATTCTGGAGCTATCAAATCAGCTGGTCGGCAGGTAATGGCTTCTTCATCTCCTAGAATTTTTTTTCTAAATTCGTCTGATATTGGAGCTGGAGTTTTACCATATTCGCCTTTAATAATACCTTTTGACTCTTGTGGCACCATTTTGTATCGTTCGCCCATCAATACGTTGAAAAGAGCTTGCGTACCCACAATTTGGCTCGATGGAGTAACTAGCGGAGGATAGCCGAAATCTTCGCGTACACGAGGTACTTCACGAAGCACTTCTTCGTATTTATCCATAGCGTTGGCTTGTTTAAGTTGCGAAACTAAGTTCGACAACATACCGCCAGGTACTTGATAAATAAGAGCGTTTACATCTACTCCCATTACTTTGGTATCCAACATGTTTGATTCGAGCCATTTTTCTTTCAACGGACGGAAATATTCGGCAATTTCGCTCAGTTTTACCAAATCTAACTCAGTATCCCTTTCATGTCCTTGCAATGAGGCAACAAGCGGTTCGGTAGGAGGTTGAGACGTACCCATCGCCATAGGCGAAATGGCTGTGTCCACCACATCAACGCCTGCTTCTATCGCTTTTAGCAAGGTCATAGAGGCTACACCACTGGTGTAATGCGTATGTAATTGAACAGGAATGTTAACGGTTTCTTTTATTGCTTTTACGAGTTCGTACGCATCGTATGGTTTCAACAAGCCAGCCATATCTTTGATACAGATGGAATGGGCTCCCATGTTTTCGAGCGTTTTAGCGTCTTTAGCAAATAGTTCTAAATTGTGCACAGGGCTAGTGGTATAACAAACGCACGCTTGTGCATGACCACCTTCTTTGATACATGCTTTAATAGCGGTTTCAATATTGCGAGGGTCGTTAAGTGCATCAAATATGCGGATGATATCCATACCATTATCAATCGCTTTTTGCACAAAATATTCCACTACATCATCAGCATAATGTTTGTAACCTAGGAGGTTTTGACCTCTAAGTAACATTTGTAAAGGAGTCTTTTTTACAACTTGTTTAATTTTCCGTAGCCTATCCCAAGGGTCTTCGTTTAGGAAACGGATACAAGAATCGAATGTAGCACCACCCCAAGCTTCGAGCGAGTGGTAGCCGATATTATCCATTTTTTCAAGAATGGGGAGCATATCTTCTGTACGCATACGTGTAGCTATCAGCGATTGATGTGCATCACGTAATACTGTTTCTGTAATTTTAACTTTTCCCATTGTTGTAGTGTCTTATTCTATGATGATTAATGTGTCTCCCGCAG
This sequence comes from Paludibacter sp., assembly GCA_017989795.1. GTDB lineage: Bacteria > Bacteroidota > Bacteroidia > Bacteroidales > Paludibacteraceae > Paludibacter. Next base: position 3,660 of record JAGNPC010000136.1, read on the forward strand.
CTACAGAATTGCCAACTTTTACTTTGATAGAGGCAATTTTTCCGCTTACTGGAGAGTGTAGGTTGTTTTCCATTTTCATGGCTTCAAATACCAATAGATTATCTCCTTCGTTTACTACGTCTCCTTCGTTTACCAACAATTTAATTATATTACTAGGCATGGGTGCCGCAACTTTATGACCATTTGCTCCCGCCACCGTTTCTTTAGGTTTTGATACAGTTACACTAGGTTTGATGCCAGAAGTTGTTTTTTGCGTTTGTACTTGTTGTTTTACTTCCACAACTTCTACTTCGTATTGTTTTTGGTTAACGGTAATGAGATACTTTTTCATGAATAAATTGTCTTTAATAATGTTTTAATTGGTATGTATGTTTTTATTCTCAGTAGGTTATCTTGTGAAGAGATAATTTATTATGCAAAAGTACAGTTTTTTTAGTAATCTGTTTTACTTTTAGAAAATATTAACGACCAAAACGCTCTTTTTTACCGAATTACATAGTTTTCAGTAGAAAAGAGCGTTTCTATTTTATAAGAATGATATAATATTTATTTTCTTTTTTTAAGAGTAAAATAAAATTCTAGTCCTCCTGTTTTTCTATTTCGGGCTTCGATAGCTCCATTATGAAACATAACAGCGTGTTTTACAATGGATAGTCCTAGTCCTGTACCGCCATTGCGTCTACTCCGTCCTTGGTCGATACGTACAAAGCGATCGAATATTTTTTCTAGATATTCAGGTTTTACGCCACAACCGGTATCATAAAACAAGAAATAATAGTAGTCAGCGTCTTCGTTGTAACACTTGATGCCGATGGTAATTTCTTCGCCAGCATAGTTGATGGCATTTTCGAGTAAATTACGAAATATGGCAAAAATAAGGCTTTTGTTTCCAACGATATCAAGGTTATTTTCCAAGTTGTTTTGAATGTCAACTTGTTCTGGATTAATACGAAAACTCAATTCTTCGATAGCTTCTTGTGCTAGTTCTCTTACGTTTACTTTTTCTTTTTCAAATACGGTTGCAGCTTCTTCCATTTTTGTAATTAAAGCAACATCGTTAATTAAATCAGAAAGGCGAAGAGTTTGGTAATACGAACGTTCAAGAAAATATTTTCGTTTGTCCTCAGATACAGGTTTGTCTCCAAGCAAAATTTCAAGATATCCACGGATGCTACTAACGGGTGTTTTTAGTTCGTGAGCAATGTTGTTGGTCATTTCTTGTTTTAACTCTCGGTTACGTTCTTTTTCTCGGTCAATTTTTCGTTTGCTTTCTTCTAATTGTTGGTATATGGCAATAATTTTATTTCCAATTTCGCCCGAGTCCGTATCAGGGAATGTTATACTTTTGTAGTTCATATCACCTTTTTCTACTGAAGTAACGAATTTCTTAAGAGAGCTCATTACGTTACCAAACTTATCAGTAGAATATATAAGAATAAAGAGTGTAGTTACAAACATTAAAATGATGATGTATAGGATGATACTATCACGATGTAAAAAATCATCCAATTTGATTGTATAGGGTAGAGATGTTCGTATGACAGATCCATCGTCGAGCATACGAGCATAATAGAGATAGTCTATTTTGGTAGATTCAGATGATCGTATGGCTGAGCCTGAGTTACGAAGTTTGGCTGCTAATACCTCAGGTCGATTACCGTGGTTTTCTGCCTTGGATATATCAAATGCGTTGTCATACGTTAGTACGCCTTCGCGATTAATTAGCGATACACGTAAATTTTCGGGCAATAATTTTATAACAGAAGCTGTATCTTTGGTTGATGCTAGGTAGTTTTCTACAACCTCTGTATATGCATGAAGATTAGAACGAAGGCTATCTGTTTTAAAACGTTTTTCACGGTTAAGTTGAATGCCAATATCTACAATTACATACAAACAGAATGCAATTAAAAAATACACAATAAGTTTTCTTTTATACGTCATAGCTTAGTTATTATCGGGTTCAAAACTATATCCAAATCCGGCACGATTGATAATTTGATTACCAACAGTTCCAAGTTTTTTTCTCAAACGGGCAATATGCACATCGACCGTTCTTTCTAATACAAAAGATTCATCGTTCCACACATTATTGAGTATTTGTTCGCGGGTATGAAAACGACCAGCTGTTTGTACAAGCATATACAAAATTAAAAATTCTTTTTTCGTTAAGAAAATTGTATCTCCGTTTATTTTAACGGTTTTTGTTTCATCATCAATAAGCAGGCTACCTG
>JAGNPC010000137.1 GCA_017989795.1 Paludibacter sp.
CTGATTTGGAATTCCATTTCAGTTCTATTTGCTTTGCAAACTCTGGAATATCAGTTGAATATACCAAAACTGGCACTTGATACAATGCATTTTCGGGATTTAAGCGTAAATATACGAACCAATAATGTTTGTTTGGCGATGCCACAAAATTTATATGGCCGAAAAATAAAGGCACCATCGACTGCTTTGGATCTGCAATATTGACACGTAATTTGTGTTGATATTGAAATAAATCGATAATTTGAGTGTAATTACCTGAATTTAACCACTGTGTTGACGATTCAATATCGGACGACACGAAGGATGAAACAATATTTTGAGGCATATTTCCATCTTTCGACATTTTAAATGCATACTCAAAATTGAGTTTATCAAGTTCATTAGTAATGCTTTCGTATTTTTGTTCAGGTAAATTAAAAATTATATCCTGCCTTGACCCAAAACTGATGGTGGTATTACCTGCACTTCGAGCAATTTCGAGAATTTTTAAAAAATAGGACGGTGTAATAATGCCTCCTTTTATTAACATTCTGATTATATGATTTTTATTTCTGAATTTCATGTGTTTATAATTGATTTTTTTAGTTGTCACATGGAACTTACCATGTTAAAATAATCATTGCCATGTGTGTTATCCCGATAGTTATCGGGGTATTTTAACATGGACGTTTCATGGCTGTACAATTGTTTGTTTAGGTTGCAAGTAATTAACTAGAAATGCTTTAACTTCGGGCTTACAACTTCCGCAACCTGTGCCCGCACCAGAAGTTTGACACAGTTTATCAAAGTTAGTTATTCCTTTTTCAATCAATTCCGATAAATTGCCATCGCCCACATTATTGCACGAGCAGATTAACTTACCTTTGGCTTGGGGGGCAGGCTTGCCACTTCGGAGCAATGTTAAACGTTTGTCGCTAAGTTCAGTACCACTTTTTATAAGCAATTTAAATTCAGCAAATTCAGCTTTATCACCTAATAAAATTGTGCCAACAAGTTTATTATTGTGTACTATGCATTTTTTATAATACTTAGCTGATTTATCAATAAATACTATTTCTTCGTAATCTGTTTTTTCGTGAGGTATTTCGGTTAAGCCAATGGAACAAAGCTCTATACCAGGATATTTTAAAATATTCATGGCAACAGAACCTTTAAAGCGAACAAACATATCGCCCATTAAGTACCTTGCTAAAATATCCGCTTGCTCCTCGGCAACCATCGTTATTCCATACATCGTTTCGTTGTGTTGAGCTATTTCGCCAATGGCAAAAATATGCTCGTCGGAAGTTTGTAGTTGATCATTTACAACAACCCCTCTTTGAGTCTGAATATCAGCCTGTTTGGCAATTTCAATATTGGGTGTAGTACCAATTCCAAAAACAACAGAATTACACTTTATTTCTTTTCCGCTTTTTAAATAAATTTTCAAATTTGAGTTATCAACTTCAATAATTGTATCAATTTCATCATTTGAATAAATTTGAGTTCCATTTTCTTCGACAATATTCTTAAGCAATTCGGCTGAAATATTATCCAACTGCCTATTCATCAGTTTCGAAACCCTATTTATGAGGCTCGTTTTGATATCCATTTCGGTAAGGGCAGCCACTATTTCGAGCCCTATAAGCCCTGCTCCTGCCACCACTACATGATCGCCTTTTTTAATTGTTTTTATCAACCTATCGGCGTCAACTCTACTTCGAATGGTGAATACATTTTGCAAGTTTAAATTTATACCATTAGGTTTGGTAGCACGGCTGCCAGTGCATAAAACTAACTGATCGTAACCATGTATTTGCTGTTTGTTATCGGTTACAGTTTTTGCATCTCTATCTATACTCACAGCTCTTGTTGATGTGAATATTTTCATGTTTAACTTTTCAATATCCTCACCAGCAAGCTTTTGTAGCTTCGACCAATCTTTGGTTCCGTTAATATATTCGGGCAAAAGTACCCGATTGTAAAACGGAAATTCCTCATCGCTAATAACAGTAATGCTATCATCGCTTCCCAATTTACGCATTGTTTTAACAAACTGAAGTGCAGCTGCACCTGCTCCTACAACCACTATTTCTTGCGGTTTTTTCATAAATTTCTGTACTGAAACAGCCGTAAACTTATAATCAGGCTCTTTCGAACGGGCATCTATTAGATTAGAAGTCAGATTGTTGGCACGTGTCAAATCGGAGTTCAAAACTTTGCCCCAATGCATAGGAGCAAAAACCACCCCTTGCTTTATATCGGCCGTAACTTTAGCTTTTAGGCGCGCTTCACCAAAAGCACTTTTTATGGTAAGTAAATCGTTTTCAACAACTTTAAGCCTCTTTGCATCTTCAGGATGTATTTCAAGAAATGGCTCACTGATATGTTGATTCAGCCGTTCAACTTTACCCGTACGTGTCATTGTATGCCACTGATCGCGAATGCGACCCGTAGTGAGCACAAAAGGATACTCATCGGATATGGGAGCACTCAAATTATCGCGTTGTGATGCATGAAAGTGCGCTTTCTTATCAGCCGTAAAAAAAATATTATCTGTAAATAATCGTTCTGTAGAAATTCCGTTATCTGCTTTATACGGCCATTGAACTGAATTTCGATAAGTCAAAATGCTGTAATCGAGCCCACTAATATCTATGTTAGTTCCTTTTGTGAGTAATGTATGTTCTTTGAAAATTTCATTTGTAGATTGGTGATTAAAGCCTTTGAAGCCCATATTTCGGGCAAAGTCACTTAATATTTCAACATCTGCTTTAGCTTCGCCTGGCGCATCTATTGCCTTTTGCAACAAGGCGATACGGCGTTCGGAGTTTGTCATTGTGCCTTCTTTTTCGGCCCAGCCGGCAGCCGGAAATATCACATCGGCATAGGCGCAAGCTTCGTTTTTGGCCGAAATATCCTGCAGCACTACAAAACGTGCATTTTTCAAAGCTTTTTCGACCAAACGTGCGTTAGGCAAACTCACCAACGGATTGGTACAGATAATCCATATAGCTTTCATCTGGCCATTAGCAAGGGCATCGAACATTTGTGTGGCTGTAAGTCCTGGCTTCTCGGGCACCGATTCAACTTGCCAATAATCAGCCACTTCCTTACGATGCAGTGGATTATCTAAGTTGCGATGGGCGGGCAGCAGATTACTCAGTCCTCCTACTTCGCGCCCACCCATAGCATTGGGCTGGCCTGTAAGCGAAAATGGGCCATTGCCTGGTTTGCCTATTTTTCCGGTGATGAGCGATAGGTTTATGAGCGAAAGATTTTTATCAACTCCAATTACACTTTGGTTTAAACCCATGGCCCACATACTAATAAAGCCCTTTGCATCACCAATCCAGTTAGCAGCCTGCACAATATCCGACTCAATGAGGCCACAAACTTGGGCGGCTTTAGCCACTGTATATTTAAAAACTTCGGTTTTTAAAGCATCAAAATTGCGGCTATATTTGGCAATAAAATCAGTATCAATTTTTCCCGATTCAATTAAAACCCTCGCTATGGCATGGTTCAGCCATATATCAGTTCCTGGGTTGAGCTGCAAATGCAAGTCGCTCATGGAGGCTGTTTGCGTGCAACGCGGATCGGCTGTTATTATTTTAATAGATGGATTAGCTGTCTTGTGCGCCTCGAGCCGCCGAAAAAGGATAGGGTGACACCATGCAGGATTTGCTCCCGAAATAAAAAAACAATCGGCCAGCTCTATATCGTCGTAACTCAGAGGCACGGCATCTTCGCCCAGTGCCAATTTATAGCCCACTACGGCCGAGCTCATGCACAAGCGTGAATTTGTATCAATATTATTAGTGCCAATAAAACCTTTAACAAGTTTATTTACAATATAATACTCTTCTGTAAGCAATTGTCCTGAAACATAAAAACCAACAGAATCAGGGCCATATTTAGCAATCAGGGTTTTAAAAACGGCTACTGTTTTGTTCATCGCATCGCTCCAACTTACCGCTTGCAACTGGTCGTATTTATTACGGCGCATTTGGGGAGTTAACAATCTATCAGTCTGATTCATAGTTGCATAATGCAAGTTGCGACCTTTAGAACAAAGCATGCCCTTATTTACGGGGTAGTTTGGGTCGCCTTCAACCTCAATATTGCCAGCGCTATCTTTGTGTATAAGCACGCCGCACCCTACCCCGCAATAGGAACAAATAGATTTATATGTTTTTTTTGATATATTCATTTTACTGGTATAGTTAGCAAGCTAGTTTGTAACTTCGCTTGTGCTTTTTCGAACTTAGCTTCGGAAACACGAACTATAAAAAATGATGATAATGAGATAAATGACACAACTGCACCAATGTATAAAAGACCTTGTTGATAAGTAATTCCTTCCATTTTCAACACAAAACCCATGAGCACAGCACCCAAGTTTCCGCCAGCACCAACTATGCCCGAAACAGTACCAATGGCACGCTTATTTACAAAAGGAACTACCGAATAAGTGGCTCCATTGCCCATTTTAACAAATAGTGCAAAGAAAACAAGCGATACAATAGCCCAAGTTAAACTTTGCATAAAGGTAAATGCCACTATTCCCAATCCGGCCAAAAACAAGCCTCCACCAAGCACCCATGTGCGACCTTGCAGCCCCTGTGTTTTACTTACTTTATCGCTCAAAATACCACCCAATGCACGCGCAAATATGTTCATCAGCCCAAATGTGCCGGCTATTAAACCCGCTGTGGCTAAACTCAAACCGTAGGTATCTTTAAAATACAATGCCGCAATATTATCAATGGTAATTTCCACCCCAAAAGAGCAAGCATACACCCAAAACAAGATCCACACTTTCCGATCTTTCATTACTTCCCAGATACTTACAGGCTCAATATCCTTGCTTGCTTGACCACCTTGTAACTTCAAATCTTTAAAATTTCCAGCCGGCGTATCCTGTGTATATTTATAGTAAACAAAACTCATCAATAACATAGACACCCCCGGAATAAGCATTGAGTACCTCCAAGCCAGCGAATCGGTAAAACCCAAGGCGATAAATCCCGCAAAAATGAGGGGCATTATTAACTGTGCTAACCCTCCGCCTAAGTTACCCCAGCCAGCTGCTATGGCATTGGCCGACCCAATAACGTTAGAGCCAAACATGGCTGAAGTGTGGTATTGAGTTATTACAAACGATGCTCCTATGGCTCCAATGGCTAATCGAGCAATTAAAAATGTTTCGTAATTGGTTGAAAATCCTATTAACATTACGGGCAATGCTCCAAGCAAAAGCAATGCAGAATAAGTTAAGCGTGGGCCATATTTATCGCAAAACCAACCGATTAACAAGCGGGCAAAAAATGTTACCGATACCGATGCTATGATGATATTTCCAATCTGACTTTTTGTTAATTGAAATTCTTCGCGAACAACGGCCATTAAAGGTGCAATGGCAAACCAAGCAAAGAAACAAACTAAAAATGAAACCCATGTTATGTGAAATGCTCGCATTTGTGGAGCTTTTAAGCTAAACAAATCAATCTTTGTTGCTTTTTCGGTGCTAATTGTTGTACTCATACTCGATATTTTTTTAATAAAACTGAAAACTAATAATCTTTTTACCTTTGATAAATTCAAAATTGAATTCATTGCAAAATTACACAAATTATTGAATATATCATACATTATGATAGTGATTATCTTATTTAAATATGATATTTGTCAGTTAAATACGGAAATATATTGATTTATGATTTTTAATTTACAAACAATATTCAGTTGATTATTAGGTGAAAACCAATACATTAAACTAAAATTAATATACTAATTCTTGTACATTACTTAGCTTAAACTCATTTGAAATTAGATTACAAATAAATTTCAATTAACATTATTTATTGTTGTTAAATAGAATAATAT
>JAGNPC010000138.1 GCA_017989795.1 Paludibacter sp.
CTGCTGCGTCGGTTATTTGCAAAGAATTTACAGTGCCCGAAATTTCACAAACGGTTATTTGTACCCGTTTTGAAGGGCGTACGCCTGTGCCCGAATTGGAACAGATTCATTTGTTGGCTGCGCACAAAACGTCGATGGCCATTTTTTTATCGGTAGGCATGATGGATAAATTGGTGTTGGAACTTACCAAGCATTACGACCCAAAAACACCTGTGGTGGTAGTTGAAAAAGCAACGTGGCCCGAGGAAAGAGTAGTGAGTGGTACGTTGGCAACCATTGCTCAAAAAGTAGCTGAAGCTTCGATAACTAAAACAGCCATGATTTTGGTGGGCGATTTTTTAGGTAAAGACTTTAATTATTCGAAGTTGTATGCTTCGGATTTTACGCACGAATACCGTAATGCTAAAGACTGATGTGGGCACTGATTACGGTTACAGCTAATGGATTAGATTTGGCCAAAAAGCTTCGTTTGGCGTTTCCTGACACAGACATTTACACCTTGGAGAAATGGAAAACGGACGATTGCAAACTTATTGAGCCGGACTTAAAAACCTGTGTAGGCGAAATCTTTTCGCAGTACAAAGCCCTTATTTTTATCATGGCCACAGGCATTGTTGTGCGCAGCATTGCTCCCTATTTAGTGCATAAAACCACTGATCCAGCTGTGGTTACACTCGACGATAAGGGTCAATTTGTAATTAGTTTGCTGTCGGGACATTTGGGTGGTGCCAATGAAGTGACAAACTTGGTGGCAGATGTGCTCGGAGCAACAGCAGTTATCAGTACTGCTTCGGACGTGAACAAAGTGGTTTCGGTTGATATGTTGGCCAAAAGTTTGGACTTGCAAATAGAGTCGATGGACGATGCAAAAAAAATAACAGCAATGGCTGTAAATGGAGCTGAAATTGGCTGGTTGAATGCAACACTTTTGAGTATTTCAAATCCGCTGGGTCTAATAAATGCTGAAAATGCCGAAGGATTGATTGTGGTGAGCAATAAAAAGCAAATTACCTTGAATAAGCCTTATGCTCAGCTCATTCCACGCAATATTTATTTGGGCATAGGTTGTAGAAGGGGAGTAGAGCCTGCCAAAATGATACAGTTTGTAACGAAACAGTTATCGGAGTTGGACATACATCCTGCTTCAATTGCTCAAATTGCTTCGGTGGATATAAAAAGTGATGAACTGGCAATTTTACAAACGGCTGCGCATTTTGCGGTCGATACATTATTTATTGAGCGTGAACACATTAAACTGTTGGATGCAGAGTTTACAAGTTCCTCATTTGTTGAGTCGACAATTGGTGTTAGCGCCGTTTGCGAACCTTGTGCTTTTATTGCAGGACAAAAAAAAGGTGCTTTCTTGCTTCGTAAAACTGCTTTTGAAGGAATGACATTGGCCGTTTTCGAATCGGAAACTAATATTCAATCAACATCTATTGCAACTAATATCTTATTGCGATAGCGAAAAAAAAAGATAAATAACAAGAATATAAATGAACGGAAAAATATTTATAGTAGGTACAGGGCCTGGCAGTTTGGAATATATGAGCCTAAGAGCCATCAATTCTATTAAAAAAAGTGATGTTATTATTGGCTACAAAACCTACATCAAGCTAATCGAAGATTTGACGGAGGGCAAAGAACTTATTTCGTCGGGTATGCGTTTGGAGGTAGAGCGTTGCCAAATGGCTGTAGATATGGCCGAAGCAGGCAAAATTGTTTGCCTCATTAGTAGTGGCGATGCGGGCATTTATGGCATGGCGGGCATTGTGCTCGAAATTGCTGCTAAAGCCAAAAGTACTATCGAAACAGAAGTGGTACCGGGCATTACGTCGGCCATTTCGTCGGCTTCGCTGGTGGGTGCGCCACTTATGAACGACTTTGCCGTAATTAGCCTTAGCGATTTGATGACGCCTTGGGAAGTAATTGTAAAACGAGTAGAGAAAGCTTCGGAAGGCGATTTTGTGATGAGTATTTATAACCCCAAAAGCATTGAACGTGTTGAACAAATCAAGATTTTTAGAGAAATTGTGCTGCGTCACCGTGGTCCTGAAACACCAGTTGCGATTGTAAAAGATGCTATGCGCGAAAAACAAAACTATGTGCTTTGCAATTTAGGAAATATGCTCGATTTTCCAATCGACATGACTACAACGCTTATCATTGGAAATTCGCAAACCTATATTTGTGATGGCAAAATGATAACGCCTAGAGGTTATAAATATTAATTAAACGAGATGAAGGTAGCAAATATTTGGCTAATTGGCGGCACGAGCAATGCTGTAGAAATAGGGAAGGAGCTTAGAACGTTGAATTTGAACGTGATAGTTACTGTTACTACCGACTATGGAGCACACTTGGCTAGTATTCAAGGTGCTAAGGTTTTGAAAGGAACGTTGAATTCAACCGAAATGCAACAGTTAATTGAATCGGAAAACATCGATTTAATTATTGATGCAAGTCACCCTTTTGCTGCTGAAGTATCTCAAAATGCGATTGATATTGCCCGTAAATTGAATGTTGAATACTGGCGCTATGAACGCAAGCAAACACGTTTTGAAAGTGCCTTGTATGTTGCTAGTTACGAACAGGCGATAGAATATTTACAAAATACAAACGGAAAAATACTGCTCACTACAGGCTCAAAATTCGTTCATAAATTTAGTGTTTTGGGTGTGGATAGGTTGTTGGCTCGGGTATTATCGACTTGCGATAGTGTAAAATTGTGCGAAGATGCAGGGTTAAAAGCCTCAAATATTATTGCCATGTATGGTAGTGGTTCTGTTGAATTTAATGTGGCATTGATACAAACATTTAATATTAAATTTTTGGTAACCAAAGATAGTGGCGATGAAGGTGGCATGAACGAAAAAATGGAAGCTGCCGCGCAAGCTGGTGTGCAAGTAATTATTATTCAAAGGCCAACTTTATGCTATCCTAGAGTGTTTACGGATTACAATGAGATGATACAACAACTATAAATTTCAATAAAATAATATGAAAAACGGATTAATACAAGTATACACCGGCGACGGTAAAGGCAAAACTACAGCTGCCTTTGGCATGGCTTTTAGAGCGCACGGAAGAGGATTTAAAGTTGCTGTCGTGCAGTTTATGAAAAGCTGGGTGACGGGAGAGTTAATGCTCGCTGAAAAACTGGAGAATTTTGATGTAACACGCATTGACACGTCGCCAAAATTCACCTGGGAGATGAACGAAGAGGAGCTAGGCGACTTAAAATCAACTATTAGAGCTGGTTTTGAAAAAGTTAAAACGCTCGTTCTCAATGGCAATTACGATATGGTGATTATGGACGAATTTAACCATATTTTAGTACAAGGTTTTGTAACCAAAGAGGAAGTGATGGCTTTTTTAGATGCTAAACCCGACACGGTGGAGTTAGTAATGACAGGACGAAACGCCCCCGATTGGTTGATGGAACGTGCTGATTTAGTGACCGAAATGAAATGTATTAAACATCCCTACGAAAAAGGAATACCTGCTCGCATAGGTATCGAAAAATAAAAAATTCAATTATAAATTCAATGAGTAATTATCCAATTTTTTTAAATATCGAACATTTTAACTGCCTCGTAGTGGGTGGTGGAAAAGTGGCTGCACGCAAAGTAGCAAATTTGGTTGAAGCAGGAGCCAAACCGACAATTATTACAGCAGAATTAAGTCCGGAGTTAGACAATCTGATGCAAGAGCATCAACTAAATGTGCTGCTACGATCGTACGAAGTGACCGATATGCACGGTTATCAACTCGTAATAGCAGCTACCAACGATAAAGCGTTGAATGATGAAATTGCACAACAAGCCCTTGATTTAAATGTGCTTGTAAATAATGTAAGTAATGCATTGTTGTGTAATTTTCAGATGCCAGCAGTGGTGCGTCGTCAAGGCATTGAGTTGGCTATTGGTACGGGCGGCGAATTGCCTTACCTGAGTCATCGTTTAAAAATGTATTTTGAAGAACAATTTACAGCCGAAAAACTTAGTAAACTAACCGAAATTAGTAGTCGACGCAAGGAATTGATTGAGCAAGGTACAACGGACGATTTATGCAAAAAAGATCTGTTTGATAAAGAGTTAGCACCACTTGTTGATGCCTTTATTGCTGATTTATTTTCGTAAAAAAGACAAAAAAACACAAAATTTTATTGTAATAAACAGGTAAATGCTCACATACAAACTACATAAAGTATGTGAAGCATTTACCATAAGTATGTTATAACACAATCAAATTTAAAAGGCTTACTTTGCAATTTAAACTTGATTTACTAAAAATGATGTTATTGAAAGATGATTAAATATATATCCAAAAGCCAAGTTGATACTTCTTTACAGGAAAGGGAGCAGTTTTTTGAGGAGCTTAAATTACCCGAAAATACGCCACACGTTTTACTTCAAACCTGCGATAGGATTGAGATATACTGGGGCAGTGGCGAAATTCCAACGCAGGTTGCAAAACATCTTTTTAGTGTAGTTTCGGGCTTGCAATCATCGCTTGTTGGCGAAACAGCCATACAAGGTCAGGTAAAACTTTGCTACCAACAGGCTTGCGAAAAGTTTAAGCTTTCGGCCTCTTTGCACAAACTATTTCAAACAGCATTGCGTGTAGGCAAGCGTGTTCGTACCGAGTCGGGTATATCGCAAGGTGCCATGTCGCACAGTCAGGCTGTTATCGAATGTTTGATACAAGAGCAAATTCCACTTAATCATGCACTTATAACTATGTTAGGCATTAATAAGTTGAATGAAGATATCATTAGATTTTTAAATGCAAAAGGCGCTTGTTCCATTTTTTTAGGCAATAGATATTTTGAAAAGGCACAACTTATGGCCGAAAAATACAACTGTAAAGCTTTCCGATTCGACGAAATGAAAGCATTTATGGAATATACAGATGTGCTCATCACTGCTACATCATCGCCCAATGCCATTGTGCGACCCGAGCATATTTCACCCAATCAAAATATACTTATTTTCGATTTAGCCTTTCCGCGCGACGTGGATGAGCGTGTGGGTCAAATACCTAATGTAAAGCTTTATAACCTAGAAGATATAAAGCATAAGGTGAATCAAAATTTGGAAACTCGTTATAAAAAAGTAGACCTTGCACACCAAATTATTGTGCAAGAAGTGACCGATTTTTGTACTTTATCTATTTAATGCAATTAGTTTAAAATTGATAACAAAATGATAACAACAACAGTTTTTGAACAAGCATTAGCTAAAGTTGATGTCATTCACAATCAGGATCCTACGGATGCAATAGTCAAGGTAAATTACTAAAAGTAGAGCGTTTGTATAGCAACAGAATGCTCGAAATTTTACAACTTGTTGCGCCCAATAGTAGTTGGATTAAAAAAGCGACACGATATTTGTCAAAATGATTTATTTTTAAAGTATATCATTTACAAAAGGCGGCAATTTGCTGCCTTTTGTGTTAAATATGTGCATTATTATTGTATTTAACAACAATAAATAATGTTAAATGAAATTTATTTGTAATCTAATTCCAAATGAGTTTAAGCTAAGTAATGTACAAGAATTAGTATATTAATTTTAGTTTAATGTATTGGTTTTCACCTAATAATAAATGAATATTGTTCGTATATTAAAAATCATAAATCAATAAATTTTTGCATTTAACTGACAAATAACATATTCATATATGACAATCACTATCATAATGTATGATATATTCAATATTTTGTGTAATTTTGCAATGAATTCAATTTTGAATTTATCAAAGGTAAAAAGATTATTAGTTTTCAGTTTTATTAAAAAAATATCGAGTATGAGTACAACAATTAGCACCGAAAAAGCAACAAAGATT
>JAGNPC010000010.1 GCA_017989795.1 Paludibacter sp.
TTACAAATGGGGAGTACTATAGAGTGCCAGAAACATATCTGAAACACATTGATAATGCAGATGGACTTTATGAAATCAGAATTCAACTAGGAAGTGATATATTTCGTATCTTCTGTTTTTTCGACCAAGGTAAATTAGTAATTTTAGCAAACGGATTTCAGAAGAAAACACAAAAAACGCCCAAACAAGAAATTGAAAAAGCACTTAAAATAAGACAGGAGTATGAAAACAACAAATAATAATCTAATGACACTCGACCAGTTTAAAGACAAAAACTACGGCTTACGTGGTACTGTAAAACGCGAAAACTTAGAAGCTGGATACGAAAATTTTAAAATTGGAACACTCATTCATGATGCCAGAATTGAAAAGGGCATGACACAAGAAGAACTTGCCCAAAAGGTAGGAACTACCAAATCGTATATTTCGAAAATTGAAAACAATTTAAAAGAAGCTCGAATCTCAACTCTTCAAAAAATCATAGAAATCGGCTTTAGTGGTCGATTGGAACTTTTAATTAAATTATAAAAAGCTCAGATTTCACGATTGGAAAACAAAGCGAGCAATGTAACTTTTGATACTATGTTTCGTGTATTTACGTCGTTAAATCCAAAAGTTACATTTCAAATAGAAATTCCCCGATCCGTGTAGCGTACCTATAAGCGTCGGTAGCTGTCTGTAGTCTCCAGACTACGGACTGGGGGATTTAAAGCTCCCGCTTTAAATATTATATTTCAAATTTGCAAGGCTGGAGCCTTGCTACCCACCGGACGAAGTCAAAGAGACTTCGCCCAGCACTCCAGCTGGTGTTTAGAGGTGTAAACTACGGGTAGCGTGGGCTTTTTCGTGTAATGTGTAGCTTCTCATAATTCAGGGCGTGTTTTACTTGTATTAGCAGTATTGTGGGCGAGTCAACTGACGTCTGAAGCTATGTAATTATCAATATTTATGGTGCGAGGCGTAATATTTTGCATGTAACAGGCAATATTTTTTGTGTAAAAGGCAATATTTTAGCTTCCACCTGCCATTATGGCTGTGCGAGCAGCAATTATTATAATGTAATAGGCAATAATTTTAGTGTAACTGGCAATATTTAACACTCCACTTGCCATTGTTGCAGTGTAAGCGGGTGTTTTTGGATTGGTTTATAGACCTTTTACAACTGCAAAGCAGTTGAATGTGCTTAGCCATGTATGAAATACATGGATGATGATGATGATGATGATGATGGTGGTGGTGTGGAACCCCGTGAGGGGTTCAATAGCATCATCAAAAAGGGATATTGATTAATTGTGCATGTGGTGGTAAGGCTGCTGGGTGGGTGAGGGATAGAAGCGGCGTGCCGCCGTATTTCGGCGGTACAAGAGCCCCGATTTTAATCGGGATAAACTGCAAGCCCGACCCGAGGTACGAGGGGCACCCCCGAAAGAAGAAAGTTAGAAGTTAGAAATTAGAAGTTAGAAGTTAGAAGGAAAGAAGAAATATGCGAGCAAAAAAAAGCAAGACCTGGTTTTTATTCCTGGGGTCTTGCTTTGGGGTGTGTTTTTTTGTTTTGTTGTTTCGTTATTTATTGTTGCGTTTTTGGACGTTGTAATAAATTTTCATTTGGTTGCCGAGTATTTTGGTGAATCCTTTTACGTCGTTGGCACTCCAAGCGCGGTTTACTTCGCCGTATTCGCCAAAGTCGGTTTTCATAAGGTCGAACGGACTGTCGACACCTACCAAGGTGTAGCTGTGTGGGCGTAGGGTGATGGTGACGGTGCCTGTTACGTTTTGCTGCGAGCTTTGTAGGAATTGCTCCATGTCGCGCATAACGGGTTCAAGGTATTGTGCTTCGTGTAGAAACATGCCGTACCAGTTGCCTAGTTGCTCTTTCCAATATTGTTGCCACTTGGTGAGGGTGTGTTTTTCGAGCATTTTGTGGGCGTTGATGATGAGCAGGGGTGCTGCTGCTTCGAAACCTACGCGGCCTTTGATGCCGATAATGGTGTCGCCAATGTGCATGTCGCGGCCGATGCCGTATTTGTTGGCTATGTTTTCGAGGGTGTTAATTAGGGCTACTTTGTTGGCGTTGGTTTGACCATTTACGGCTGTTATTTCACCGTTTTCGAAGCTGATGCTTACGTTTTCTTCGCCTTGTTTTTCAATTTGGCTCGGGTAGGCTGCTTCGGGCAGTGTTTGTTCCGATTTTAGGGTTTCTTTTCCACCGATGGATGTTCCCCAAAGGCCTTTGTTGATGGAGTATTCCATTTTGGTGAAATCGGCCACAAATCCGTGTTCTTTGAGGTAGTTTATTTCGTACTCGCGGGTAAGTACCATGTCGCGGGTAGGGGTTAGAATTTTAATGTCGGGTGCAATAACGTCGAAGGTGAGGTCGAAACGCACTTGGTCGTTGCCAGCACCGGTGCTACCGTGAGCTACATAGTCGGCACCAATTTCTTTGGCGTAATTGATAATGGCAAGGGCTTGGAATATACGCTCGGAGCTTACCGAAATAGGGTAGGTGCCGTTGCGTAGTACGTTACCAAATACCATGTACTTGATACTTTTGTCGTAGTACTCTTGGGTTACATCCAGTGTGGCGTGCGATGCAGCGCCTAGTCGCATGGCTTTATCTTCGATTATTTTTAGTTCTTCGTCGCTAAAACCGCCGGTGTTTGCTACGGCAGTGTGTACTTCGTATCCTTTGTCTTTGGCTAGATACATGGCGCAAAAGGATGTGTCTAATCCTCCGCTAAAAGCCAATAATACTTTTTCTTTCATATAGCCTTTTAATCCCCGAGGGGGGATTTTTAATTAGTTTTGATTTGTGTTTTAATTATTTTGCTTCGTCTTTGGCAGGGTCGAAAAGCATGCCTGTGCATAGGCAATGTTTGCGTCCGGTGCGTTCTAAAATATCGTAGTTTACGCAACTTTGACAACCTTTCCAGAAGGATTCGTCGTCGGTAAGTTCCGAAAATGTAACGGGCTTGTAGCCTAGTTCGGAGTTTATTTTCATAACGGCGAGGCCGGTTGTTAGTCCGAAAATTTTGGCACTAGGGTAACGTTGGCGCGAAAGTTCGAATGCTTTGCGTTTAATTTGTTTGGCCAGTCCTTGTCCGCGAAACTTATCTACAACGATAAGGCCTGAGTTAGCAACAAATTTTTTGTTACCCCAGGTTTCTATATAGCAAAATCCTGCAAATTCATCTCCTGCTAAAGCAATAATTGCTTTTCCTTCTCTTATTTTTTGTTCCACATATTCTGGTGATCGACGTGCAATACCTGTGCCTCTAATTTTGGCAGCAGCAGCAATGGTATCCAGAATAGTATCAACATATCCCAGGTATTTTTCGTCGGCAATTTGTACCGTTATAGTGTCAACGGTAAAGTCTTTGTTCATTCTCTTGTGTACTCCTTTTAGTTTTACCTTTCTAGTAAGGTCTCAAAATTCTCAATTCTCTGCAAAGGTGTTTTTCATCATTTGTAAAATGTCATCGCGGCTTATTCCCTCACGTGGTACGACCAAAATAGTGTCGTCGCCTGCAATTGTTCCAAGCACTTCTTCGGATGCTTTGTTGTCAATGTCCCAAGCAATGGCACTAGCATAGCCTGGTTTTGTTTTTACAACTACAAGTTGACCCGAAAACTCGACACTAAGCACTGCTCCATAGGAGATGGTAGGATTGGCGGTGGGTTGTACAGCGAGTGGCTTGTTGTAAACAGGTAAAACGTATTTGTACAAACCATTTGAAAGTGGTGTTTTGGCCACTTTTAAAAGCTTTAAGTCGCGCGAAAGAGTTGCTTGAGTTACATCGCACTGTCTCTCATTGAGTAGTTTAAGTAAGTCTTCCTGACTTCCTACTACTTTTGATCTGAGAATTTCAGATATTATTTGCAATCGGTTTCGTTTGTTTTTCATTTTATAATGCTGTGTTGATAGTTTCTAATTATCAATAAAAATGCATATTGTTTTATTTATATTGTATAAATATATAATTAGAGTGCAAATATACAGTTTTAATTCTGTATATGCAATAATTCACATTCATAAAATGCTAAATGGGCAAGAAAATGGATATTAATACCGTGTTTTTTTATTTTTATGCCTACGATCGAAATGACAGACTCAATGTTGATACTGTGGGTGGAGTAAAAGCCGTTGTCATATTTAGCGTAACGAAAGAAAAAGTTGCAGTTGATTTCCTCTTGTTTTTCAGTTTTTTTAAGTTGTAAATAAAACTATTTCTTCGGATGTAAGATCTATATAGTGTATCTTTGCAATTAGAATGAAGGCGAATACTAGATTATTGCAAACCTCAGATGGTTCACATACTTTGTACGTACCCGAAATTGATGAAACTTATCATTCCACTCATGGTGCTATGCAGGAGTCGATGCATATTTTTATTGATTCGGCCTTGCGAAAGTGTGTTTTGAATAAAGTTCGGATTCTCGAAATTGGTTTTGGAACAGGGTTAAATGCGTTGCTCACAAAACGTGAAGCTGATTTGACTGACTTAAGTGTACAATATACTACACTCGAAAAGTTTCCGGTGAGCAATGAGTTGATAGGGGCGTTAAATTATTCGGAACTCGTGGGTGGCGATGTGGATTTTGATTTTTTCAACTTGATGCATCAAGCGCCTTGGAATAATTCGGTGTTGCTGTGCGATGATTTTGAAATACATAAAATTGAATGCGACTTTACGCAATTTGAAAGTGCCGGTAGCCAATTTGATGTTGTATATTTTGATGCCTTTTCGCCCGATAAGCAGCCCGAAATGTGGACCGTAGAGCAGTTTGGTAGAGTTTACGACTGGTGTGCCCCGAATGCGATTTTGACCACTTACTGTGCTAAAGGTGTGGTGCGAAGAGCGCTACAAGAGGTGGGTTTTAAGGTTGAGCGCTTGCCTGGCCCACCCGGAAAAAGAGAAATATTACGTGCTACTAAAATTTAATTTAGAACAATGAGAGTTTTTTTGATTTTTACAATTGTTTTTTGTGAAGCTGTGTTGCTTCATTTACATGCTAATGACTATCGAAATGTTACTTTTAAACAAATAGAGGCCGAAGGCAAGATATGGGGAATAGATTTATCGCATCATCAGGCCGATGTGGATTGGTTGAAGTTGGAGGAGCAAAAACCACATTTCATATTTTTTAAAGCCACCGAAGGAGCCACGCATAGCGATCGGAAATATGCCGAAAACTACAAACAGGCACGTAAACGGGATATTATTGTTGGGTCGTACCATTTTTTTTCGTACCGATCAAACGGAAAAGCGCAGGCATTGCATTTTTTACGTACTGCCCAGTACAAAGATGGCGACTTACCGCTCGTACTGGATGCTGAATATGCGAAAGTAATGCCAGCGGCCAAAATGGTAACCAAAGAATTACTCAGTTTTATGAAAATAGTGAAACATAAAACAGGGCGTAAACCCATAATTTATTGCGATTATGACTTTTACAAAGAGTATTTGGCGAAAGATATTAATTCAGATTATATACTGTGGATTTGCGATTATCGCCGTAAGCCGTCGTGCGATTGGACTTTTTGGCAAACTACCGATTTGTTTCGTATTGCAGGCATAAAAGGGCCAATTGATTTCAATATTTTCAATGGCACAAAATCGGATCTTAAAAAATTATTGTTTTGAATTTAGTTCGTTCTTTATCAAATTCGCCTTCTTACAATTTGGCGCTGGAAGAAATGTTGTTTGCCGAGTACGTCGACGATTTTTTACTGTTTTATATCAATGCACCAAGTGTAATTTTGGGATCTAATCAGGCAGTTCAAAATGAGGTTGATAGCGTATTTTGCGCTCAAAACGAGGTAGCTGTTGTTCGGCGTAAGTCGGGTGGGGGAGCTGTTTATCACGATATGGGTAATCTGAACTTTAGTTTTATTCGTACCAATAGTGATGATTCGATGGCAACGACGGCTGATTTTTTGAACCCTGTGGTGAGCTGGGTGGCAGAGTTGGGTGTGCAGTTAAATATTGGCGAACGCAAAGATTTGTGGACAAATGATGGTTTTAAGATCAGTGGAACGGCTTCGAGGGTGCGTAAAAATAGGGTGTTGCAGCATGGTACCTTGCTTTTTGACACTAATCAGCAGATGCTTGCAGGTGCTTTGGCTGCTAAGGATTATGATATGACACTTAAGGCTACAGCATCGGTACGCAGCAAAACTAAAAATTTACGCAGCTATCTTGAAACGGATGCGGTGCCTGTATTTGAGATGGCTAGCTTTGCGACTGCTTTATTGACAATTGTAGGTGAGTATTATGCTACGCAATTAAAAACGAATTTGGATTTTGAACAGGAAAAAATATACCAGCTTGCAGCGTTTTATAGACAGCCCGAATGGACGTATAAGAAATAAAAAACCTGCAATTATAAATTTATAATTGCAGGTTTTTTATTTAAAGCTTCGATCTACTTATTTTGCAGGGGTTGCTGCCGCTGCTGCCTTTTGTTTTAAAGTGTTTTGTTTTGTCCACTCTTTAATTTTTTCGGCTGTTTCTGCTCCAAATGCTTTTTCGAGTTTTGCATTAAAGTCAACACCACTTGCTTTTTTTAATTCAGTTTTTTGTGCGTCAGTAGTAGCTGTTTTCATCTTTTCTGTTAACGATACAGCGCGCTCCATGGCCAAAGTAATTACTTGATTTTTTTGATCGTCAGTCAACTTTAAGTCCTTAGCCATCTGATCGTACATAGCCTGTTGTTTTTCAGGTAGCTTTTTAATGATGTTCGGTTTTACTTCTTTTGCCGCTTCTTGAGCGTTTTTTACAGCTGATTTTACAACTTGTTTTGGCGTTTGAGCTGATAAGGTAATAGCTACTGCGGCTAAACTTACGAATGCAAATGTTTTTAATGTTGCCATGATTTTTTAATGTATTACTAAAGTTATTTTATTTGATTATTTTTTGAGATACAAATGTATGTTTTATTTTTTCAAATTAAAACTAAACTATGAATTATTTCGGAGCTTTTATATATAAATAGATACCTATTAATAAAAATACAATATTGGGTATCCAAACAGCAACAAAAGGCGACATGAGTCCATTTACAGAAAAGGAGGTAGAGAAAGTAGAGAATAGGATGTATAAAGAACTCAATCCTAATCCAGCTCCAAGATGTATGCCAATACCACCACGTACTTTTCGCGACGACAAGGCAACGCCCATCAAAGTCATTATAAATGCTGCAAGGGGCATAGAGAATCGTTTATAATACTCGTTTTCAAATCCTTGAATATTGCCAACACCCCGTGTTTTTTGACGTTTTAAGTATCCGCTCAATTCAGCATTGCTAAGCTGAGCACTTTCTGCCACGGTAATGAAAAACTCCCGAGGCTCTACATTTATAGTCGTGTCGATGGAGCTTCCTTTGGTAATTGTTTCGCGCATGCCGTTAAAGTCGCGTTGTAAGTAGTTGGATAGTGTCCAATGATGAGCAGAATCCCACCTTATTGTTTCGGCTGTTAAGCGCGATACGAGTTTTTTCTTTTCAAACTTCTCGAGCGAAAATTTATAGCCTGTGTTGCTCGCTACTTCATAGCGTTCGATGTACATAATAACGCCTTTTTCAACCATCATTTGTACATTTCGGGCGTTGTCTAATTTCTTTTTCTTGATGTATTTGTCTTCAAAATCAATCATTTTGGCAGTAGAAACCGGAATCACATACCCTCCCAGGTAAAATGCCAAGGAGCTTATTAAAAATGCCGACACAAAATAAGGTAGCATCAAGCGTCTAAAGCTTACTCCACTAGCAAGTATGGCTACAATTTCAGTATCGCTGGCCATTTTTGAGGTAAAAAAGATGACCGCAATAAATGTAAACAAGGGGCTGAACATGTTTACATAATAGGGAATGAAGTTGAGATAATATTCAAATACAATGGCTTGAAATGGGGCATTGTTATCGAAAAAATCATCTAGCTTTTCGGTCAAGTCAAAAACTACCGAAATGCTAATAATAAGTATGATGGAGTAGATATATGTGCCCAAAAACTTACCAATAATGTAAGTGTCGATTTTTTTTAAGCCTATTTTTCTAAAATTGATTGGCATTGAAGCAGTTTTTATTTAACAAGGATTGCATTTTTTTATGCTTGCAAAGATAGAGTATTTTTTGCTTGAAATAAATTTAAATACTATATGCTTACAAACGTCTACCTACACGCACCATCATCTCGTCTTTCCAGCTTTTAAAAGTGCCTTGTTGTATTTCTTTGCGAGCTTCACCTACCAGCCAAAGGTAAAATGCTAAGTTGTGTATGGAGGCTATTTGCATAGCCAAAAGCTCTTTGCTTACAAATAAATGACGTAAATATGCTTTTGAGTAAGTATGGTCAACGTACGATGTCCCATTGGAGTCAAGAGCCGAAAAGTCATTTTTCCATTTCTCGTTTTTGATGTTTATGATGCCTTCCGACGTGAATAACATCCCGTTTCGACCGTTGCGGGTAGGCATCACACAGTCGAACATGTCTACGCCTCGTTCTATGCCTTCGAGTATGTTTTGAGGTGTACCAACTCCCATCAAATAGCGTGGTTTGTCCGTTGGAAGTATCTCATTTACAATCTCTATCATTTCGTACATTTTCTCAGCAGGCTCACCTACAGCTAAACCGCCAATGGCATTTCCATCAGCATTCTGCGAGCTAATAAACTCGGCCGACTGTCGGCGTAAATCAGGATAGACACAGCCCTGTACAATAGGGAAGAACGATTGCGAGTAACCATATTTAGGCTCGGTTGCAGCAAAATGATTCACACCTCTAGTAAGCCAGCGGTGCGTCAGCTCCATCGATTTTTTGGCATAGTTATAGTCAGCATCGCCGGGTGTGCATTCGTCAAAAGCCATTATAATGTCAGCCCCAATGGAACGTTGAATGTCCACAGCGCGTTCGGGCGTAAATAGGTGTTTGCTTCCGTCAATATGCGATCGGAATGTTGCACCCTCCTCGTTCAATTTGCGATTCGCCGACAATGAAAACACTTGAAAACCACCACTGTCAGTCAATATTGGCTTGTCCCAGCTATTGAATTTATGTAATCCGCCTGCTCGTTCCAAGGTGTCAATACCTGGACGCAAATAAAGGTGGTATGTGTTTCCTAAAATGATTTGAGCTTTAATGTCATCGGCCAACTCATGTGAATGAACTGCTTTAACCGACGCAACCGTTCCAACGGGCATAAAAATGGGTGTTTCTATTTTGCCGTGATCAGTACTAATCAGACCTGCTCTAGCATTGCTATTTGGGTCGGTGTGTTGTAGTTCGAATGTCATTGTAAGAATGTAAGAATGTAAGAATATAAGAATGCATTATTTTTACGGTGATGACACCAATAAACTTAGATTCAATCAAACTATTTTAAAAATAAAGTTTTCGAGAATTTTTTGTCCAGCACTGCCCGATTTTTCGGGGTGGAACTGAACGGCATAAAAATTATTTTTGTGAATAGCAGAACTGTATTCAATAATGTAATTGGTTGTTGCAATGCTTTCAGAACATTTATTTACACAATAGCCGTGTACAAAATATACATACTCTGCCTCGGTAACACCATCAAAAAGTGTAGTTTTCAAATTCTCAATATTATTCCAGCCTATTTGGGGAACTTTAAATCCCTCAGAACCATTAAATTTCTGCACCTTAGCATCAAAAATACCTAAGCATGTAGTGTCGTTTTCTTCAGAGTGGCTACACATTAATTGCATGCCAAGGCAAATGCCTAAAACTGGCTGTTTTAAGCTAATCAAAAGCTCATCAAGGCCTTTTGAGCGCAAGTATGCCATTGCCGATGAAGCTTCTCCAACGCCTGGAAAAATAACTTTGTCGGCTGAGCGTATTTCATCGTGATCGTCGGTTACTACTGCTTGAATACCAATCCGTTCAAGCGCAAAAAGTACTGATCGTATATTGCCAGCATTATATTTGATTATTACAACTCTCATGTGTTTATGATTGATTTTTTTTAAACAATGCGATTTGTTGCTGTGTCAGGAAAAACAACAGCTGGTTTAAAGTTACGAGCTTCTTCCATTTCCATGGTAGTGTATGACATGATAATTACAATATCGCCTTCGTGTACTAACCGAGCGGCTGCTCCGTTTAAGCAGATCATTCCTGAGCCGCGAACTCCAGTTATAACGTAAGTGTCAAAGCGTTCTCCATTATTGTTATTTACGATGTAAACTCTTTCGTTTGCTATAATATTGGCTGCATCCATTAGATCTTCGTCAATGGTTATGCTTCCTATATAATTTAAATTCGACTCTGTTACGGTAACGCGGTGAATTTTTGATTTTAAAATTTCAACTTGCATGATATGTTTATTCTGTAAATCCGACTTTCGTAATGGTCGGAAAAATGGTTGTTTAATTCAATGTCGTGTAGCGGATGTTGTCAATAAGTCGTACATCGCCACAATATACAGCTATGCAGCCAACAGTTGGCATTGTCCAGTCGTGAGCCGTTTGCAGTGTATTTGCGTTAGCAATTTCAAAATACTCCAGTTTCAAACCATCAATTTTGGCTATTTCGCTAGCTACCCAATCCACAACTTCTAAAGGTGATTTGTCTGTAATTAGTTCCCTACTTCTAAACAATATGTTGGCTATGTTTGCTGCAATAGCTCGTTCTTGAGGGCTTAAGCGTTCATTGCGGCTGCTTCTAGCCAATCCACTTGGTTCACGTACAATGGGGCAGTCAATAATTTCGGTTCTAAAACCAAGCTTTTGGGTCATTAAATGGATAATGGCAAGCTGTTGGAAATCCTTTTCGCCAAAGTACGATTTAGTAGGTTGCACCAAAGTGAATAATTTACTTACAATTTGCACTACACCATTAAAATGTCCAGGTCTAAATTTCCCTTCCATCACCGTATCGAGTCCTTCGAAATCAAACTCAAATGTGCTGAGCTTTTCAGAATCGGTATAAATATCCGAAACTTCAGGAGCAAATATCAAATCGCAACCTGCTTGTTGAAGTAAGACTGCATCAGCGTCTAAGTTTCGTGGGTATTTTTCTAAATCAGAAGCATTGTTGAATTGTGTCGGGTTTACAAATATACTAACGATATTGAAGTCGTTTTCTTTTACCGATTGGGAAACAAGCGCTATGTGTCCTGCGTGTAATGCCCCCATTGTAGGTACAAAACCAATGGTTTTTTGTTCACGTTGAGCTGTTTCAATAGCCTGCTGTAGTGCTACAACCGTTTTTGCAATAAGCATGTCGTTTTAACTTAAATAGTTTCGTGTTGATAAATTGATAATTTTACCAAAAACTGAATAATTTTCGGAAATCGCTGCAAAAGTACAAAAACTAATTTGGATAAAGGAGGCGTTTTAATATTTAGAGCATAATTCTAGGTGTTTGGTATCGTTTTAATGAATTATTAAATACTTTATAGGTTGTTTTAAGCCTGTTTGGTTAAGTTCACTTGTCAAGGTTAAACTTTTATAATGGCAAATTCATTCTGTGAGAATGTGATTTTGCTATCAAATTGTTAAATGTCAGTTGTACAGTTTTCTAGGTCTCTTTTTAGCCTTCTAAATGCCCATTTAGTCCAATTTTGTATTTCAATGGCTTAACAAATTGCTAAAAGGGCTTGCCTATATCCAATTTTTTTTATATATCTTTGCAAATCGTTGTAAAAAAACAGCATCGTAACTCATTTGCATGAATAAAAAAATTAATAAGATTCTGTATATCTCTCAAGAGATTTTTCCTTATTTGCCTGAATCAGAAATTGCTAATATGTGTCGCTATTTGCCTCAAGCAATGCAGGATAGAGGAAGAGAAACGCGTACGTTTATGCCTAAATTTGGGGCAATTAACGAACGAAGAAATCAACTTCACGAAGTGATTCGATTATCAGGTATGAATTTGATAATTGACGATACCGACCACCCACTCATAATTAAAGTAGCATCAATTCAAGCAGCTCGTTTACAGGTGTATTTTATAGATAACGACGATTATTTTCAACGAAAAAACACAGTGACCGACGATAAAGGTGCTGAATATGAAGATAATGATGAGCGCACAATATTTTTTATTCGTGGTGTAATGGAAACAGTTAAAAAACTCCGCTGGACGCCTGATGTTATTCATTGTAGCGGCTGGATGACAGCTTTAGCACCACTTTATATTAAGAAAGCGTACAACGAAGATCCATTTTTCAAAAATTCAAAAGTAGTATACTCACTTTGTAATGATGCTTTTAAAGTGCCATTCCGTCATCTGTTTGCCGATAGGTTAAAGTTAGAGGGTATTGAAAATGAGCATGTAAAGAGCATAAGCGATAAAGAGATTGATTACGTTACACTTTCCAAATTTGCAATCGATTATTCGGATGGTGTAATTCAATCAACGCCCAATATTGATCCTGAACTTGTTCGTTATATGGCTGAAAATAAGGTTGATTTTTTACCTTTTGTGAAAGATGAAGATTATGCCGATGAATATCTGCGTTTTTATGATAATTTGAAATAAAATTTCTTGAAATAATATTTCCAACTCTAATTTTAATTGTATTTGCAATGGCTTTAAACAGTTATTTATCAGATAATTTTAAAGGTATGAAATTTCATTCTTTTTTGGCAATTTTCTTATTGGGTTTTTTAATTAGTTGCGATTCTGATTTAATGAATATTGGTTCTAATATTCAGCCTAGTGGCGATGGTATTATCCTCAAGGTAGATTCGTTTGCTGTTTCGTCCGAAAATTATAAGCCAGAATATATCTACTCACGTCCTGATTCATTTATGCTCGGTAGTTTTTATGATGAGCAATATGGGGATTTTCGTGCCGAGATTCTTACGCAGTTAATGCCACCAATTGATGTTGTGTTTCCCGCAAACGCGAAAGCCGATTCAGCAAATTTGTTTTTAGATTATGGATCATCTTTTGGAGATGCTTTATCGCCATTCGAAATTAATGTTTATCGTATGGATCTGAAAACATTATCACCAACAGCTGTTTATACTACTGGTGTTAATGTGGCTGAATTTTCGAGTTCATCCGTAAAAATGGGCAGCAAAGTTACTACAGTTAATAGTTACGGTGTGAAACGAGATTCAACATTGGTATATATTAAGATGAACGATTCCTTTGTTGCCGATTTTGCAAGTGAGCTTAAAAAGAAGTATACAAAACAAACGGCGAGTACATTTTTTGATACATTTAAGGGAATTCATCTTAAAACACAATTTGGTTCCGAAACGCTTATTAACGTTAAAAGTATCGTAATGCGATACTATTATCATTATACATACGTGCGTAAAACGGTGGATGGTTCTAAAGATTCTACCGTCACTGTTAATCATTATCAAGATTATCCTGCAACCGACGAAGTGCGCACAATTAGTAGTGTTAAACTACCTCGACAGAACGAGGTTTTTCAAAACTTCAGTCAAAATTCGGATGTGAATGTCGTTTCTTCACCGGGTAATATTTATACAAATTTGACTCTTCCAATGGCTGAAATTAGTGCTAAGCTTAATTCTAAAGTTGGAAGTAAAAAGTTGCTAATTAACAGAGCAATGCTTAAGATTAATGTAGCCGAACTTGATAGTAATGCATTAGCTTTGCCGCTGATAAGCTCGCTATTGTTGATTAATGAAGATAGCGTGCCAAAGTATTTTAAAAAACGTAGCGTGCCAACATCGGCTGAAGCAATTACTGGAACTCTTTCTTATGGATATGTTAACAATAAATTAGCGTTTTACTATAACTTTGATATGGCTCAGATTTTGACTACAGAGTTAGCCAAAACTACTGTGCCAAATGTTCTGAAATTTCGTTTAATGCCAGTAGGAGTTAGCAAGGATGGTTCGGGATATATAAAAGATGTAAAGGAGCGTGAAACTCCTGGAGCAGTGAAATTGTGCTCTGGTAGTCATGGTACAAATCCTATGAGACTACATCTTGTCTACAGTGGCTTTTAATCTATAATGATTATAAAAAAAACCGAACTTCAATATGATGTTCGGTTTTTTTTTTACTAATAATATAAAATGCTTATTGATGACTTGCAACTACTTCTTTGAATTTTGAAACAAAGTATGTAGCATCTTGTTTTGATAAGCAAAGTGGTGGAAGTAAGCGAATTGTGTTTGTGCCAGTTACGCCCGTAAATATTTTTTTATCGAATAATAGTGCTTTGCGTATATCACTTATTGCTTTGTCGAATTCAATGCCAATCATTAATCCTTGTCCGCGCACTTCTTTTATTCCTTCAATTTTTTGTAGTTCTTGAATGATAAATTCACCAACTTTACGTGCGTTTTCAACTAAATTTTCGGCTTTCATTACATCGAGTACCGCAATAGCTGCCGCGCAAGCTAAATGGCTGCCACCAAAAGTAGTTCCAAGTAAACCATGCGAAGCTTCAAACTGTGGGCTGATAAGCAAGCCACCTATCGGGAAACCATTACCCATTCCTTTAGCTACCGTAATTAAATCAGGGCGTATGTCGGCATATTGATGTGCAAAAAACTTACCACTGCGACCGTATCCCGATTGTATCTCATCCAAAATAAGCATAGTGCCATTTTGTTTACACAGCAAACTTAGCTCTTGTAAGAACTGTGGATTTGGGATTTTTATGCCACCTACGCCTTGAATGCCCTCAATAATTACAGCGCAAACATCGCCCTTTTCGAGTGCTGCCTTTACAGGCTCAATGGCATTTAGTGGAAAAAAATCTACATCGAAGCCCTCGTTGATTGGTGCTATGATTTTAGAATTGTTTGTTACACGTACCGCTGCCGATGTGCGACCGTGAAAACTCTTTTCAAACGCAATGACTTTTTTACGACCTGTATGAAAAGATGCTAGTTTTAAAGCGTTTTCGTTGGCTTCGGCACCTGAGCTAATTAAAAACAACGAATAATCGTCGTAGCCTGATAATTTGCCAAGTTTTTCGGCAAGCTCAATTTGCAGCTTGTTAACTACTGAGTTTGAGTAAAATACCAGTTTCTCTGTTTGCTGCGTAATTTTTTGAACAAAATAAGGATGCGAATGTCCTATCGAAATTACGGCATGACCGCCATACATGTCGAGATATTCTATGCCTTGTTTGTCGTATGTTCTACAACCTATCCCTTTTGTAACCTCAATGTCAAAAAGTGGATAAACATCAAATAAATTCATCTTAAATTGATATTATGTGAAAAATCTTTGTCAATTTTTTGTCTGAAGTAGCAGACAATTCAAATCAACTACAAAAGTAATCCAAAAAATGCAGGCTAACAATTCTATCTTCAAAAATTATTGTACTTTTACGGGTAATTATTAACTCAGCAATCGAAATATGTCTAATCAAGTAACTATATATTGTAAAAATACAAAGTCATATCACAACTTTCCACTTGGAATATCACTAATCGAGATGTATAATCTGTTAAGTATCCAACTCCCGTTTCAGGTTGTAGCTGCTCGGGTCAATTACAAAGTAGAGGATCTGAATTTTCGAATTTACAAACCTAAGGATATTGAATTTATTGATTTAAGCACACAGTCGGGCATGCGCGTGTATGTGCGAACGCTGAGTATGGTTGTATCCAAAGCGGTCGAAGATGTTTACCCTGGACTATCATTGCATATCGAACATCCCATATCGAAAGGTTATTACTGCAAAATAAAAGGTTTTGACGAAACAATTACCAGCGAAATGATAGCGAAAATTAAACAGCAAGTTGATTTTATTATTAGTTCGAACCAAGCTATTGTTTGCGAAGAAAAACAAACGAAAGTAGTTGCCGAAATGTTTCAAAACCGAATGCATCACGAAGATAAAGTTTCGTTGCTGGATACTTTTGGCACTCCATATTGTCGGTTTTTTCGAATTGGTGAATATATCGATTATTATAATGGTGTGCTTTTGCCCTCAACTAACTACTTAAATCTATACAATTTAGTGCCTTATTACGACGGTATGTTGCTTCAAATTCCAAACCGTACTAATCCTACAATTCTTGAATTATTAGAGTATCAACCTAAAATATTTGATGTTTTTAAAGAATATGTTGGGTGGAATAAAATAATGAACCTCAATAATGTAGGTGAGTTTAATTTGGCATGCAAGCACAATCAAACCTTTAATTTAATAAAAGTATCGGAAGCGCTTCACGAGAAAAAAGTGGCTGAAATAGCTGATTTAATCGCTAAGAAAGCCGATAAAGTGAAATTTGTTCTCGTTTCTGGTCCCTCTTCGTCGGGCAAAACCACTTTTAGTAAACGTTTATCCATACAGCTCATGGTGTGTGGGTTAAAGCCAGTAGTGCTATCGTTGGATAATTATTTTGTTAATCGTGAAGCTACACCTCTCGACGAAAATGGTGATTGGGACTTTGAACATTTACATGCATTGGATCTTACACTTTTTAATCAAAACTTAAAAGACTTACTTGATGGTAAAGAAGTAGAAATTCCATTCTTCAATTTTGAAGATGGAAAACGTTATTACAAAGGTGAAAAATTGAAGTTAAATGCTGATAGCATTCTGGTGCTTGAAGGTATTCATGCTCTAAATCCTGAATTAATACCCGAAATACCAGTTGACACTACCTATAAAATATACGTTTCGGCTCTAACAACAATTTCAATCGATAATCACAACTGGATTCCAACAACAGATGTGCGTTTACTGCGGCGCATCATTCGCGACTATCGTTTTCGTAATTACTCAGCTCGCGAAACTATTGGACGCTGGGCAAGTGTGCGTCGAGGCGAAGAAAAATGGATATTTCCTTATCAAGAAAATGCAGATATTATGTTTAATTCGGCTTTACTGTTCGAATTGGCTGTGCTCAAGCGGCATGCCGAACCAATACTTGCCGAAGTTCCTAAGTATTGTGAGGAGTATACTGAAACGCATCGAATGATTAAGTTTTTGAATTATTTTGTGTCAATTCCTGAAAAAGAAATACCACCCACATCACTTTTGCGTGAATTTGTTGGTGGAAGTAGTTTTAGATACTGATTTTAATTATTTTGTTGTCAAGAATACAAAACATTTATTGTATTTTTGCAATTAAAGATCATGCTCTTATTCGTAATTGTTGGTAGTAGTTGTTGATCCAAGTTTAATTGTTGTTTTTTTGACGCTCATTTATTCTATATGAAAGCTAAAGTTCATTTAACTATATTAATTTTGTTTTTAAGCATTTGTATGTTTAAAGTTAATGCCCAAAGTAGAAATGGCTTATTTGGCTTTA